>CAYZGF010000158.1:0-5442 GCA_964477595.1 uncultured Algimonas sp. | reverse complement strand
CGGGACCGCCGCCCGAAGGCGGACTGTCGACGCTGCGGTGCCTATTAGTCGAAAATTCGCGAATGTCTACCGTCTCCAGCTGCCAAATGCCGCTTTTTTCAGCGCCGCCAATGATGGATGTGCCCAGCACGCCGGGAAAAGCGTCCGGAAACAGGGTCAGGGCGGTCGCGCGCCAAGGAATGTCAGGTCGAGTGGACATGGGCCGCCCACATAGCAGGTCGCGGGCGAATGCCAAGCGATCATGGTTAACGAGGTCTAAAGGCTTTTGCGCGACATCTGGCCTATGATTCGTAATTTCGCAGTTTTGGGGGCGTTAGGTCTGACCGCCTGTGCCTATGGCGCGCCGTCCAGCACCTATCCGGACTATCAACCGCGTCCGGGGCAGGGGCAATATGTGCGGCCTGCCTATCTCGCGCCGCAGCCGACGCCGCTCATCCCGGCCATCGATCCGTGCCAATCGCGGCTCTATCTCGGTCTGGTCGGACAGCATGAGGGCGCGATTTTCATTGCCGGCCTGCCGGGACGCAAGCGCGTGATAAAGCCTGCGCAATTGGAAGGGTTTGGCTATAATCCAAATGATGATTTTTATGACGAGCCGCCCTTTGTCGAAGTGCGGGAATATCTGGTCGGACAGTCGCTCTATGCGCCCGCAATTTCAAATATGACGGACAGATTGAACCTCGGTCCTGAGATTCAAGAACGGCTCACGATAGAACTGGACGCGCAGGGCTATGTCCAGCAGGTCGATTGCCGCTAGGCCGTTCGTTGTAATTCAGGGATGTATGACCGTTGTCGGGTGTTAGGCTCTACCAGCATTTGCAAGACGGCGAGGGCCTCTGGTTCAGAGTCGATCTGGCGGCAGGCCAGACGGATTTTCTTGCGAAATGATTTTGTCATGCGTGTGCCATAGGTCGCGACAATCTGTTCCGCTGACTGACGCCGGACGCGTAAGGCGAGGCACGTCGAGAAGCAGAGTGTATTCAGGACAACACGGTGCGGGACGGCGCGGGTATCATCCGGAGAGGTCAAAAAGTCTGAGACCTGACGCGGCAGATTGGCGAGGACAAAGCCTTGGCGATTATAAACGGCAGCGGTGAGAACCACCATTTTCTGCATGAGGCTCGAGAGAACCATATCGGGCTGGTAGCCGGCGATACGTTGCTCTGCGAGTTGCAGGATGGTTGTCGCGGCGAAATGGCCGGGTTCAGAACAATCGCGCGGATCATATAGAACCGGCGTCGTACCTGTCTTGCTGTAGGGAACACGCCCTGCGGCGAGGGCGTCAAGACGGTGGCTGGCCGCCATTTGATCCGCATCCAGACCTTCACCGGCGGGCAATAATGCTGCGTCATATCTGTCCATGTGACAAAGCGATTTGATCGCGCCGAAATGATCCTCCGCCCAGTCAAAAATAGAGCGTGTGTCGAGCTGCGCCCAAGCGAGAGATTCTAAACCCGGTGACTTATGTAAAGGGGAGGGAACAGGCGGACGCGACGGCGCCCCGAATTGATTGACTAGATAAGCCATCACTTCAAAATGTAGGTGTGCGTCCTGTTCGCGGACCAAACGTGTATTCAACATGGCAAAACCATCCCTGATACTGCGGCCCAGCCATGTTGTCCGCAGCGATGTAATCCCCCTTGTTAATCAAGTCCCTCTTGTTCACGGGCCAGATCATAAGCTTCCAGCGCCGCCAACCAGTCCAACTCAAGCGATTCGATCAACGATTCCGTCTTGGCACGTTCCTGGCCCAATTTCACAGCTTCATCAGGGTTTGTGGTAAATAAATCTTCACTGGAAAGACGTGTGTCAATTTGCATGAGTTTTGTTTGTGCGGCTTCGAATTGTTTTTCGAGTCGTTCGGTTTTCTTCTTGAGAGGGGCAATTTTCTTGAGCGATTCTGCACGTTCCTGTCGACTTCGCTTGCGTGAATTTTCGGGTTTAGGGGACTGCTTTTTTTCAGTTTTTGTCTTTTCCAATTGCAGAACTCGGTAGTCATCGAGTGAGCCTTCAAACGGCTCGACTTTACCGGAATCAACAAGCCACAGGCGGTCCACCACGGCTTCTAAAAGGTTTCTGTCATGAGAGATTACGACGACGGCGCCTTCATAATTATTCAGACTGCGGATTAACTCAGCGCGGCTGTCGATATCTAAATGGTTGGCCGGTTCATCGAGTACGAGAAGGTGAGGTTTGTCGAACCCGATGAGAGAGAATAGCAGCCGCGCCTTTTCGCCGCCCGATAAATCTCCTGCAGGGGTTTCGGCATTTTTAATGCCAAGGCCAAAGCTCGCCAAACGCGCTCGGCGTTGGGCTTCGGTCGCGTCCGGCATCAGCTCAACGACATGGTCATAGGCGCTGGCACGCGGGTTTAGAGCGTCAATTTGATGCTGTGCGAAATAGCCAATGCGGAGCTTTTTATTCCGCTTAATGAAACCGGGCTTGGCCGGATCTAAAAGCAATGGCTGCAATTCATCCATTATCGCTTTGGCAAAGGTGGATTTGCCCTGACCATTTTTGCCCAAAATTCCGATGCGGTCATCCGGGTCAATGCGTTGGTTGATTTTCTTCAACACGATGAGATCCCCATAGCCCAAGGCAACATCATCAAAGCGCACGATAGGCGGAGACAAAGGACGTTCAGGCCCCGGCAAAGAAATGGGCGCGATCGGGTCGCTGACAATCGTCGCAACGGGCTGCATCTTGGCCAATTTTTTTACGCGGCTTTGCGCTTGCTTGGCCTTGGACGCTTTGGCTTTAAAGCGCGTGACAAAGGCTTCCAGTTTGCGGCGCTCGTCCTCTTGTTTCGCCATCAAGGCCATGTCGAGGCGATTGCGTTCGGCCAGCTGCCGCTCAAAGGTGTCGTAATTACCTGTATAGCTGAAAAGCTTTCCTTGCCTCAGATGCGCGATATGAGTCACGGCTGTGTTTAGAAAATCGCGGTCATGAGAAATGACGAAAACTGTGCCGGAATATTTGCGAATATGCGCTTCGAGCCAGACCGCGCCTTCAACATCCAGATAATTTGTCGGTTCATCGAGCAGCAATAGATCGGGTTGGGCAAACAACATGGCAGCCAAGGCAACACGCATCCGCCATCCGCCTGAAAAATCAGAGCAGGGCTTCAGCTGGTCTTCGGCTGTAAATCCCAGCCCCGAGAGAATAGAGGCCCCACGGGCTTCCGCAGAATAGGCGTCAATGTCAGAGAGCCGCGTGTGGATTGCCGCAATGCGCATGGGATCTGTCGCGGTTTCAGCCTCGGCCAATAATGATTTTCGCTCTTTATCCGCGTCCAACACGGTTTGGATCAGGCTTTGTGGCCCACTGGGTACTTCTTGATCGACGACGCCGAGGCGCATATTTTTACGCAGGTTGATCTCGCCATCATCGGGGCTGATATCGCCTTTAATCAGCCGAAAGAGGGTGGATTTACCGGTGCCGTTTCGCCCGACAAGCCCGACCTTATGACCTTCATTGATGGCCAATGTGGCTTGGGTGAAGAGGGGGCGACCCTCAATGCGATATGTCAAATCATTGATGTGAAGCACAGATGCACTCCTATATCGCCTTTACAGCAGAGCAAGCCCGCATTAAGGGCGCGCCAAAGTTAAATCACAGCCTTCACGGAGTTTCCTATGGCCGTTCAACGTACATTCTCAATCATCAAGCCTGACGCGACAAAGCGCAACATCACAGGCAAAGTAAATGCAAAGATCGAAGAAGCCGGTCTGCGCATCATCGCGCAAAAGCGTATCCAGCTGACGGAAGAGCAAGCCGGTGGATTTTACGCTGTCCATAAAGAGCGCCCATTCTACGCCGACTTGGTAAAGTTCATGATGTCCGGTCCTGTTGTTGTACAGGTCTTGGAAGGCGAAAACGCAATTGCGAAATACCGTGAAGTCATGGGCGCCACAAACCCGGCCGAAGCGGCTGCAGGGACTATCCGCGCAGAATTTGCAGAAAGCATTGATGCCAACACAGTACACGGGTCCGATGCGCCGGAAACAGCGGCTGAGGAAATCCCGTTCTTCTTCTCTGACGACGAAATCGTCGGTTAAAATCTTTCGACATTTGCAAAATAAAAAAGGCCGGGGTGACCCGGCCTTTTTCTTTGCGTGAACAATAGGTTTTAGTTCGAAAGACGAATGATTTCCGTCATAATGTCGTTACCAATCCGCGTGAAGGCTTCATCTAATTGTGATGAGTTTTCAGCAGTTAGGAAGGTTGCAGGTTCAGAGGCGCAATTCGTTAAGAAGGAATAGGCCTTATCTCGAACTTCTTCGTCAATGTAATCATCTGTCTCGTAGCCGAAATATCCATTCGTATCGTAACGGCCTTCTGACAAAGCAAAACCAATCGTGTAAATTTTAACGCCATCGTTCTTCATTGCCGTACAATCGTCATTGGTTAATACGTTCGCTGTACTGTCCCATTTTCCTTCTTCCCAGCTATGGCTGTTTGGAATGTTTGGTTCGTCAGCGGACTCTACTGTGTCTTCTTCGTACCAGCACCACCACCACCAGCATACACGAATTTGACCGCGCCATTGGCCTGTTCCTTCTTCGGCAACCCACGTGACGCTAGCGTCAGTATTGATACCGTCGGTCATAAAAACGAGGAATTTAAGCGGATCATCTCCATGCATAGCGACATGCGTGGCATCTTCCGTACTCATCCATATGCGGGAAAGATCCATAGGCGGGGCTGAATTTGTCCCGCCTTGAGCGACCATTTGATCGATACTTGCCTTGGTGCTGGCTGTCTGCCAATCCATTGGAACTGTACGGCTTAAGATTGTATTGGTATTATAAGCCAACATACCCGTTCGTAGAACTTTATCGTCATTGTTGGTTTGATCACCGACAAGATTTTGTAGCTTTGATACGAAGCTACCGGCATGACCCTGAAGTGCGTCAATCCTAGGCTCAGCGTCCTCTTGATCGGCCCATTGACCTAAACTTGCACCATTAGTGCCATTGCCGGGCACCTTTGGCTTATCGTCAAATGCCATTGACCCAGAGTTGTCCAAAACCAGTAAAACGGAAGCCGGGTCGTAAAACTCGAAATCTTCGTATTTGGCGGTAGCGCTGGCTTCAAAACCCATATTTTGATGACCAAAAATCTGCATAAAAGTAGGGACTGTTTTACCAGTTACAGTCACGGTAGCCTCTTTGGCTGTTCCGTCGTAATTGACAGAAACAGTCACATTGTCACTGCCACCGTCGACCCAGCCTTTGAAATCATAACCAAGCTCAGCTGCCGTGTAAGTCCGGTAGTCGTCGTCGAGATAACCTTCTTCGGGTTGTGGTGTTTCACCTTCTCCTACGGGTGGGGGGGGAGTAGGTTCACGACCATTCGTTTTTACCCATACCGCAGCTGCGAGAGCTGTTTGATCGGCGATGGATTGGCTGCGGGCCTCAGCATTGCTTAATGTTGAGAAAT
>CAYZGF010000157.1:0-5443 GCA_964477595.1 uncultured Algimonas sp. | reverse complement strand
AGCACCCGTAGCTCAGCTGGATAGAGCGCTGCCCTCCGAAGGCAGAGGTCACAGGTTCGAATCCTGTCGGGTGCGCCATTGCTCTCCACTTTCGTGCGCGTTAGGTCAGAATCATGAAGGCCGAACTCACCTCACTTCCGGATGTCATCCGCTTTACGCCACGACGTTACACAGATGCGCGTGGATATTTCATGGAGACCTTTCGTTTAGCAAATTTGCAGGAGGCAACGGGACAAAATATTCAATTTGTACAAGAGAACCAATCCCTGTCTCTAAAAGCCAACACAATTCGCGGATTGCATTTCCAAGGCCCACCTCATGGGCAAGGCAAACTTGTCCGATGCGTCAAAGGTGCGATTATAGACGTTGCAGTCGACATCCGACAGGGTTCACCTTACTTCGGGCAATCAGTTGCAGAGGAGTTGAGCGCCGAAAATGATAAGCAACTCTGGATCCCGGAAGGGTTTCTTCATGGGTTCAAGACGCTGCAAGATGACACCATAGTCTCTTATAAGTGCACGTCATCCTATGCCCCGGAGTGTGAAGGCGCGGTACTTTGGAATGATCCCGATCTGTCAATTGATTGGGGCATCGAAACCCCCTCTGCCATCTCTGATAGGGACTTGGAGGCTGTAAAGTTTTCAGAGTTTCGTTCACCATTTCACTATGAGTCAAAATCTTGAGTCTACGTATTGCCGTCATAGGAAAAACTGGACAATTGGCCCGTGCGCTCTTGAATGCAGGCGAAGAGCAGGGTCATGAGATAATCGCGTTAGGGCGGGACGCACTGGATCTCACATCTTCTGCAATGGAAATACAGGACGCAATTGCAGGATTGCCATCCGGGCTGGATGTTATCATTCTGGCGGCCGCTTATACTGATGTGGATGGGGCGGAAACAAACTCCGATCTCGCTTATACCGTGAATGCAACCGCTCCCGCCCTTATTGCGAGAGCCTGCGCGCAGCATGATATTCCGTTTATTCATATCTCAACCGACTATGTATTTGATGGTGACAGTGATCAGCCCTATCTCCCTGAGGATGATACGGACCCTTTGAATGTCTATGGCGCGTCCAAGCTTGATGGCGAGTTGGCTGTATTGGCCTCCGGAGCTCGCGCCTTAATCTTACGGACGTCTTGGCTTTATGATGCTCATGGTCGGAATTTTTTGACAACAATGCTCCGCCTTGCAGAAACAGAAGCTTCGATCAGAGTTGTAGATGACCAATTTGGACGCCCTACCTTTTCGGAGCATTTGGCCACGGCTATATTAAAAGCGGCTGGGGACTTTGTCGCAGAACCGGAATTGGAAACCGCTATCTATCATGTGACGAATGGTGGGGAACCCATCAGTTGGGCCGGGTTCGCAAAGGCCATATTTAAGTCAAGCAAGCTCGACATAGATGTCGATAATATTCCGACATCTGACTTTCCAACAGATGCTGAACGGCCAGCTTACTCAGTTTTGGACACGGATAGTTTTGAACGGGCATTTCGGCATCCCATGCCGGAGTGGCAGGCTGGTCTGAGAGCGGCGTTGGACATGATCGAAGACTTGAGCCCACCTGACTAAGATGCATCCTTCAGCCAAATCGATAAAATCGTTTAGCTGCATGGCGACACTTCTTTTGGCCTCCTGTGCCCCGGATCAGTTGAAGACACCAAAAGATGCCATTGTTAGCACAACGCTTTGCGCTGATGGTTATCTTCACAGCTTGCCGAAAGTTGAGCCGCGCCTGGCTGCCCTGTCTTGGCAGTCCCGTTCGACTCTATCACAAACACCTCAGCATTTGCGGCACTTGCCTCAAGCCACAAATGACCCTGAAAGTCTGGTCAAATGGCGTGAGACGATTCAAGTGACAAGCGCGGGCGGGCAAGGTCAAATCGATTTGAATTGGGGAGAAGATTTTGAAACTGTATGGACCAACTTCGCGATGTTGGCGGCGTATCTGAAAGTCGATGATCCCTCAAGCGAGTTCCAAGCGCGTTTAAAAGCAATCCATAAACCGGACGAACGATTTCGCATTCTCTACTTGGACAGATCCGGTGCCACGGCTGGCCCGGGGACTTTTGTAAATGCCGTCATTGATGCTGCGGGTGGAGAAAACATAATCCAAAACCCGGGCTGGCAGTCTCCCGATACGGAAACGCTTATGGGCCTTAAACCCGATATCATTTTAACCAGTTTCATGAACTCAAATTACGCCGGGGTAAATGATCGAACCTCTCGTCATTCGGCACTTGCCGCCAAAATATCATCTCTGCCTGTGATTGAAATACCCGGTCGACTCTGGCCTTGTGCAGGTCCGGGTCTGGTAGAGGCGGCTGAACGGCTCAATCAGGGCATGGCGAAGCTATGAGCATGCGCTCATGGCTTTTTCTGCTCGCACTGGGATGCGGGCTATTGCTCTTCATCAGTTTGTTTGTCGGGTCGAGCTGGATTACCCCTTCAGATGTAATGAACGGTCTTCTTGGGAACAATTCAGAGACTGTAAACGCAGTCATTCAATCCATCCGTATGCCGCGTGCGCTCTTAGCGGCAATTGTCGGAGCCGGATTAGGAGCTTCGGGGGCTGCGCTCCAAGGTTTCACCAGAAACCCGCTTGCTGCACCGGGACTTCTGGGATTCTCAGCCTGTGCAGCCCTAGGCGCAGTTCTCGCATTGTACTTTAATTTTCAGCACCTCGTTACACCCGCTGCAATTGGGTTCGCGTTATTGGGAGCCTTGGCCATGACGATGTTCGCACGGCGTAAACCCGGGGCCTCAGGTCTCATCCTCGCAGGTATAGGCATCGGTGCGCTCGCAACTGCCGTGACGGGCTTGATCATGAACTTTGCACCAAATCCATGGGCGCTATCCGAACTCGTCTATTGGTTGATGGGGTCCTTGAAAAATGCTGACGGTATTGATGTTTTTATTGCCGGACCACTTACGCTTATGGGGTGCCTGTTATTAATAATGTCCGGACCGGCATTGCGCGTTTTAGGACTTGGCGAAGACACGGCGCGGAGTTTGGGAATTTCTATCAGCCAAACGCAATGGTTCATCGTACTAGGTTGCGCCCTCTGCATCGGGTCAGGCGTTGCCGTCGCGGGCGCAATAGGATTTGTGGGCCTCTTCGTACCTCATATTTTGCGGTTCCTTACGCGGGCCGATGAAGCCTGGTTGATACCGCTCTCAGCGATTGGCGGTGCCAGTTTCCTTGTCTTTATCGACACAGTTATTCGCGCGTCATCAGGTCCGGGAACGCCGCTATATCTTGGGATTGCAACGTCTCTGATCGGCGTCCCTTTCTTCCTCTGGTTAGCGTGGCGGCAGTCATGATCGAGTTGAAAGATATCACCGTCCGATATGGAACCAAGACAGTTGTGAAAGGTGTATCTGCCCATGCAAAGGCGGGGCAGTTCATCGCTTTGGTAGGTCCGAATGGTTCAGGAAAATCCAGTCTTTTGAAAGCGATTGCAGGCGTCATCCCCTATGGCGGCGAAACGTCCTTATCCCGTGATCAAAAAATGCGCGCGAAGGAGATATCCTATCTCGCTCAAAATTGTACGGCCCCTGCTCATCGATTAATAAAGGACATAATATCCTTGGGGCGAACGCCCTTTTTGGGACCGCTGTCAAAATTAAGCGAGGAGGATAATCAAATTGTTCGGACAGCCGCAGAAATTTGTGAAACAGATATATTTTCAAACCGAAAATACGGGACTCTTTCCGGCGGCGAGCAAATGCGTGTTCATTTGAGCCGAGCTCTTGCGACACAGGCCCCTATTCTCTTAGCAGATGAACCCACGACGGCGCTTGACCCCTATTACCAAATATCCGTCATGAACATCCTGCAGCAAGCAAGCCGATCAGGAACAACCATAATTACTGCTCTCCACGATCTGAAACTAGCTGAGAAATTTGCTGATAGAATTTGGGTCATGGATGCAGGTCAATTGGTTACTGACGAACCTGCCAAATCCGCCTTAACGGAGGACATCTTGAAAACTGTATTCCGGATTACGCCGCAGGACGAAATTGTTTGAAAAAACAATGTTGAGACATCCGTCAAACACTTGTTAAGTCAGCTTATGTCCATGCAAATTCATTCCAAGAAGTTTCGAAATCCATTAGTGACGGCCAAGGGTGAAGCACGCGCCAAGGTCCACTTCAAATCGCTGCAAACACTCTGGTTCAACACCGGATCCCTGTGCAATATTGAATGTGCGAATTGTTATATCGCCAGTTCACCTAGGGCTGACCATTTCCTTTATCTAACGCCGGATGACATGGCCCCGTTTTTGGATGAGGTGAGTGACGAGTTAATTGAGATTGGATTTACAGGTGGTGAACCTTATCTCAATCCGCACATAATTAGCCTGTCTGAAATGGCATTAAAACGTGGACACTCGCTACTGATATTAACAAATGCCATGCGCCCAATGATGCGTCCGCACGTGCAAACCGGGTTATTGGATTTACAAACTCGTTTCCCAAGGAAAATGACTCTTCGCGTAAGTTTGGACCACTTCACTGAAGAGGGGCATGATGAAGAGCGGGGCACAGGAAGTTTCAAAAAAGCGGTTCAGGGGTTAAACTGGCTGACAGATAATAATTTTGATATACGCATAGCGGGTCGCGCATCATTTGCAGAATCGGAGGATGTAGCCCGATCCGGTTATGCCGATTTAATCAAGGAACAAGGTTGGAGCATTGACGCCAGAAACCCGGCCCATCTCATGTTATTTCCTGAAATGGACGAACAAGTAGATGTGCCAGAAATCACGACAGAGTGTTGGGGAATTTTGGACGTACAGCCTGATGCGATGATGTGCGCAAGCTCTCGCATGATTGTTCGCCGCAAAGGCGAAGACCAACCCGCAGTTTTAGCCTGCACACTCCTCTGGGATGATGTCCAATTTGAAACCGGGAAAACGCTAACAGAATCGTTTGGCCCGGTCTCTCTCAATCATCCCCATTGTGCTAAATTCTGCGTGCTGGGCGGCGCCAGTTGTTCCGCGTAGTTACTTCGCCATAAACTCGGACGGACCGTTCACCTCATTCAAGAATTTCTCTACGCCGATAAAGAACGCCTCTCTGTTTTTTTGTTTGGAAAGGAAATGATCTTCATCTTCAAATGACATAAAAGTCGCGTCCGAACCTGCCTTTTCAAGAGCTTTCTTCATCTTTTCAAATTGAGTGTATCGTACATTAACGTCGAGTTCCCCGTGTGCTAGAAACACCGGGATTTTAATTTGATCTGCGACATCTGCGGGAGAATTCTCTTTACGAACAGCGCTGCTATTCATAGAGCCTCCAAAGAAATCGCTCGCAGCGGCCCGACCACCCACATAATCTTTCAAATCTTTTTTGGCATCATCAATATCAGTTAATCCGGCCATTGATATAACGCAATCATATAAGCCTTCATTATCTTTGGCGGCCCCCATAAGA
>CAYZGF010000156.1:0-5447 GCA_964477595.1 uncultured Algimonas sp. | reverse complement strand
TTCCCCTTACGCTTTTTCGGCACAAGATAGCCAAATGAAGGAGGGGTCAAGTCACATCAGGCCTAACATCTTAAAACTTGCGATTTCTTCACGTCCTATGACCAAATGGTCGTGGACGGAAATGCCAACGGCGTTACAGGTTTCGACAATCATAAAGGTCATATCGATATCTGATTGGCTGGGTGTTGGGTCGCCGCTGGGGTGATTATGAGCGAGGATTATGGCTGTCGCTTCAAGGGCCAAGCCACGCTTAACGATCTCGCGAGGGTAAACCGGCGCACGGTCAATCGTGCCTTTCCCGAGGACTTCATCAGCAATAAGGCGATTTTTGCGATCCAAGAACAAGACCCGAAACTGCTCAACAGGTTCAAACTGCATGGCTGTCCGGCAATAATCCAAAAGCGCATTCCAACTGGATAAGATGGGGCGTCCTAAAACGCTTTCTCGGGACATATGTGCGCTGATGCTGTGGAGGAGACGTAGGTCTAAAGCTGTCTTCTCACCAATCCCCTTGACTTCCGTCAGGCGATGCAGTGGCGCGGCGCAAATCTCTCCGAGATTACCAAAAATCCGAATGAGGTCTTTCGCGATGGGTTTGACATCCCGTCGCGGGATTGAGTTAAAAAGGAAGAGTTCCAACAATTCATAGTCTTGCAAGGCCGACGGGCCGCCGTCTCGAAACCTTGAACGAAGGCGGTCGCGATGTTCCGCATAATGCGGCTTGGGTTTGGCTGGACTAGGAATAGGGCGGGTAATGCAATCCGGCGGGGGAGGTTGTGAAGATTTCACACCCATCTTTCGTTACGCCGATTGAGTGTTCAAACTGCGCTGTGAGTTTGCGGTCGCGTGTTACAGCCGTCCAGCCATCAGACAGGATTTTCACATCGGGTTTGCCCAGGTTGATCATGGGTTCAATTGTGAAGAACATGCCTTCGCGCAGCGTTTCACCTTCGCCGGGGCGTCCGTAATGCAGGATATTCGGACTATCATGGAAAAGCTTGCCAAGACCGTGCCCGCAGAAATCCGTGACGATTGAGCAACGCTGGGATTCGCCATAACTTTGGATGGCGTGGCCAATATCACCCGTCGTTGCCCCCGGCTTGACGGCGGCAATGCCAAGCATGAGTGCGTCATATGTTATTTTGACCAATCGTTCGGCGCGGCGATTGACTTCGCCCACATGATACATGCGCGAGGTATCGCCATGCCACCCGTCGACAATGACTGTGACATCAATATTGACGATATCGCCGCCTTTCAACGGTTTGTCATTGGGTATTCCGTGACACACAACATGGTTGATTGATGTGCAGAGCGAGTGTTGATACCCGCGATATCCCAATGTGGCCGGTAATGCGCCGTGGTCGAGGATGAAATTGAACGCGGCCTTATCCAATTCTCCGGTTGTCACACCCGGCTTTACCAGTCCCGCCAGCATATCAAGACAGCTAGCCGCCAGTTGCCCGGCTTTGCGCATACCTGCAAAACCTTCCAACCCGTGAAGTTTTATCGCGCCGTCACGAAGATCAGGCGCATCCGCTGCATCAATATAATTCATGTGGGCGATATAGGACGGCTTTTCATGAGTTGCCACCGTTAATGCTGCGTTCTATCGCCCCGAATATGACAGATCAGAATAAAGTGATGGCTGGCATCCTGTTGATAGGTGACGAATTACTCTCCGGTCGGACGCAGGACACAAATCTGGCGGAGATCGCCAAATTTCTGGGGCCGTTAGGTGTGCAAGTTGGTGAAGCCCGAATTTTGGCAGATGACGCTATAATTATCCGTGACACTGTAAAGGCGTTCTCAGATCGATTTGACTATGTCTTTACAACGGGTGGGATTGGTCCGACCCATGATGATATTACCGCCGATTGCATCGCGGCAGCATTTGGGTTGGAAATATCCGAGCGAGAAGATGCGCTGGATGAACTCCGCAAACGATATGATGAGAGTGAGCTTAACGCCGCCCGCCGCCGCATGGCCCGTATTCCGGATGGTGCTTCTCTTATTGATAATCCCGTGAGCCAAGCCCCCGGGTTTCAAACCCGCAATGTTTTTACATTGGCAGGTGTGCCGCAAATCATGCGGGGGATGCTGGCTGACATTGCGCATAGAATTGAGGGCGGCGGAAAGGTCTTCCAAATTACAATCAGTGCGCCGGATATTGGAGAAGGCGATGCTGCGGCGCGGTTAGCTGAAATCGAAGCCGCTTATCCCGGCGTCTCCATCGGTAGTTATCCGTGGTTCAATGACGAACTGCGCGGGATAAATTTTGTTGCACGCGGAACGGATGAAGCGGCGCTGGACCAGGTAAAGAAAGATATTGAAGCGCTGGTTGCGGAATTATTGCAAGCGTGATTTTGCTGTATTTAATAGCCGGCACGCTTACGCGCTTCGGAACTTTCCTATTTTTGATGCCCCGCATCAAAAATTTCAACGGAGTTGAACTGGAAAGTTGGTGCGGGCGGCCGGAATCGAACCGGCACTCCTTTACAGGAACAAGATTTTAAGTCTTGCGTGTCTACCAATTCCACCACGCCCGCAGCGGAAAACAAAACCGCCATATCAAAGCGTGCGGCAGGTGCAACCATTTTTGAACCTTGAAACTGCGCTTTGCTTTCGATTGACCTGACAGGGCTGCCTCACTATCTGCGTCGCGAAACTGAAAACAGTTTATCAGTGGCTGAGGCGCAATTATGGATTATGATGTTTTTAACGGGGATGCCGACGGGATTATCTCACTTGTGCAGCTCAGATTGAGCGACCCGAGAGACTCGGAGCTGATCACAGGCCGAAAGCGTGATATTAAGCTTTTGGAACGCGTTCCCGCCAAAGCGGAAGACCGCGTCACGGTCTTAGACATTTCCATGCGGTCCAATCTGAATGAATTACAACGCGTCTTGCATGATGGGGCGTCTGTTCTCTATTTTGATCATCACAATGCGGGTGAGGGTGTCGATCATCCTAATCTCGAAGCCCACATCAACACCGCCGGAGAAATCTGCACGGCTGTGCTTGTGGACCGTTATCTCGACGGCGCGTACCGCGCTTGGGCGGTAGCGGCGTCGTTTGGCGATAATTTTCCCGCTTTGGCGGAACGGTTAGCCAATGGACATGACTTGCCGCTGGATAAGCTCAAAACGCTTGGCGAAATGGCAAATTACAACGGCTATGGCGCGACAGAAGCGGATCTGCATTTCCATCCCGCTGATCTATATCGCGAGATGGCCGGATTTGCCACGCCTATGGCCTTTATGGCCGAAAAACCGGATGTGCTTGGAAAGCTCACACAAGGCTATGCCGATGATTTTCGCATGGCGGAAGGCTCAAAGGTTCTTACATCCGATGCGAAAGGTGAAATCAGAATTTTGCCGGATGCCGCCGCGTCGCGCCGGATCTCCGGCATGTTTGGCAATCAACTCGCGCAGGAGAACCCTGACCGTGCGCATGGAATCTTGACCGAACAAGAAGGCGGATTTTTGGTCTCTATCCGGGCTCCCATCTCCAAACGCGAAGGGGCGGATAAGCTGGCCTTGCAATTTGAAACCGGTGGCGGGCGCGCCGCCGCAGCCGGGATCAACCATTTACAAATAAGTGATCTTGATCGGTTCGTTGAGGCCTTCCGCGACGCCTTTTAATGGAGTAGGTTGAGGTTCAGTCAGATCAGCGAGCCGTCAAATGCCCAGTGAAAAAGTCAGTTTTAAAGGCGCATTTGGCGATACGCTATCTGCCAAAATCGACAGCCCTGAAGATGGTAAGGTCAAATCATGGGTCCTATTTGCTCATGGTTTTTCAATTGGGAAGGACTTGAAGCCTATCCGCACCATCTCCCGCAGTCTCGTCGAGGACGGCTTTGGTATGTTACGTTTCGATTTCACGGGGCTGGGTGAAAGTGAAGGGGACTTCTCCGAGACAAATTTTAGCTCGAACTGCGAAGATATCCGGCAAGCAGCGAAGTTTATGGCGGATAATTACGGTCCGCCCTGTGTTTTGATCGGACATAGTTTTGGCGGAACGGCTGCGTTGAAAGTCGCGGATGAAATCCCGGAAGTCAAAGCCGTCGCGACCATTGGCAGCCCCTGTGACACAACACATATCGTTCATCAATTTGCAGACCAGCTAGAAGAGATTGAAGAAGAGGGCGAAGCCAAGGTTCTTTTGGGTGGCCGTCCATTTATCATCAAAGAGCAATTTTTGGACGATATTGAAAATCACGATATCGCCCGCGAAATTGGAAATTTGGAGCGGGGACTGCTGATCTTTCATTCGCCTCAGGACCGTGTCGTGGGGATTGAAAATGCGTCCCATATTTATGGTCATGCTCGGCATCCAAAGAGTTTTGTCAGCTTGGACGGCGCAGATCACCTTCTTCTCAAAAACCCGGCTGATGCAGAATATGTAGCCCATGTCTTAGCCGCTTGGGCGCATCGCTACATATAGTCACCACCGCATATTCGCCGCTAAACCGGGTTGCGGAAGCGGGATAGTCGGTTTATCGGGCCGCCTATGTCAGATCGTTATTCAAAACTCGACCAACTCGGCCAGCAAAATGGACTCCCAAATAGTCCCGATGAGGCTGTCTTAGAACGTGTTAAAAATCCATGCGATGAGCCCTATATGGTGCGTCTCGTCGCGCCTGAATTTACGTCTATCTGTCCGGTGACAGGGCAACCTGATTTCGCGCATCTTGTCGTGGATTATTGCCCGGATGAATGGATCGTCGAGAGCAAGGCGTTCAAACTATTCTTGGGCAGTTTCCGTAATCACGGTGATTTTCACGAAGCCTGCACAACAGGGATTGGCCAGCGCTTGGTCAAGGAAATTAGCCCAAAATGGCTCCGGATCGGCGGATATTGGTATCCGCGTGGGGGCATCCCGATCGATGTGTTCTATCAGTTCGGCAAAGCCCCGGAAGGCCTTTGGATCCCGGATCAAGGCGTTCCGCCTTACAGAGGTCGCGGCTAAGGTCACGGAATTGTAAGGCTGTCATTCACGGCTTTTTACTTGGGTTTAAGGCCTGTCATGCCTAAGTAACAGATCACGCTGCTAAGGAGGCCGGAATGCCGAGCCTAATCGTTACAAGCCAATTGGAAGACTGCACGGACACAAAAGATGTCTGCGTCTGGACAATCCTACAAGAAGAAGCCGCTGCCTATGCCGTCCGCGAAGTCGCCATGTCTTCGCTTTTGCATGCCACAATTTTAGATCAAAATGATCTTGGTAGTGCGCTGGTCAATCACTTGTCGAATAAACTCGCGACACCTGATTTCTCTGCGTTGAAAATGCAGACTGTGTTGAGCGAAGCGATTGCGAGTGATGAGTCGCTGATTGCCTGCGTTGCGCGGGATTTGGAAGCTGTTCGTGAACGTGACCCAGCCTGCCAGACCTATTTGCAATGCTTCCTCTACTTCAAAGGCTTTATGGCGATCCAGACGCATAGG
>CAYZGF010000155.1:4330-5518 GCA_964477595.1 uncultured Algimonas sp. | reverse complement strand
ATATGCGCGTCTCCGAAGGTATGAACGAAGTCACCAACCTCCAGATCACAAACCTGCGCCATCATGTGAACCAGCAGTGCGTAGCTGGCGATGTTGAAGGGCACGCCGAGGAAGATATCAGCGCTACGCTGATAGAGCTGACAGCTCAGCTTTCCATTGGCGACATGAAACTGAAACAGACAGTGGCAGGGTGGCAGCGCCATATCGTCGACATCCGCCGGGTTCCAAGCGCTGACGATATGGCGGCGTGAATAAGGATTAGTCTTAATCGCCTCGACCACGTTTTTGACTTGATCAATCACCGCGCCATCAGGACCAATCCAGCGTCGCCATTGCTTGCCATAAACAGGACCGAGATCACCGTTTTCATCTGCCCACTCGTCCCAAATCTTGACGCCATTGTCCTGCAGATATTTGATATTAGTATCGCCTGCGAGGAACCAAATCAGCTCATGCACGATCGATTTTTTATGCAGTTTTTTGGTCGTGACCATCGGAAAGCCTTCCGAGAGGTCAAAGCGCATCTGATACCCAAACACGCCGCGCGTGCCCGTCCCCGTGCGGTCCATACGGTCCACACCGTTTTCCATAACATGGCGAAGAAGGTCGAGATATTGCTGCATAAGGTTAGCTCTACCTGATTCTCGTCAGATCGAAACCACAGGCCGATCACCCATCAACAGCTTTCTATTATTTATAAAAACCCTCTTGAATCCCGTATCGAACAACTTACATCCATATTGTTAATCGATAAGGAGAGGGAATATGGATCGTCACAGTTATGATCGGAGTTTGATGGAAATGGCAGCGTCATTGCCGGATGAATCACGACGAAAGTTCATCGATATCGTCCAACGTGAAACAAAGAACCCCGTTGAGCTTTTCGGATGGAATATGTGGCTAGGCTGGCTCGGCATTGATCGTTTTATTGTCGGTGACATTTTACTCGGCTGTCTAAAACTCATCACCCTAGGGGGCTTTGGAATTTGGCAAATTATTGATTGTTTTCTGATCGGCAATCGCACCCGAACCAAGAACTTTGAAAAAGTTCAGAGCATTTATAATTTTGTCAAAAACGGATAGCTAAAGCTGTTCCAGGACATCCGCAAAAGCCTCAAGGACTGCACTGCCGAGTTGGGCGCTGCGGTCCGGGCCCCACCCGACAATTTTATCCGGCGCATTTGCATT
>CAYZGF010000155.1:0-4320 GCA_964477595.1 uncultured Algimonas sp. | reverse complement strand
GTCATAGCGGTGCGCCGTATAATTCGTACACATCGTCAAATTCGCCGTGCCCGGAGCGCTGAGCCCGTAGCCGTGCTCCGTCTGAAAATCAGAAGAAGCGCGCTTATAAGCCGACAAGAAATCCGCGAGGTCTTTGGCCTGCTTCTCCGTATATCCCGGAATACCTTCCGCGCCTGCGATGAAATTATAGGGCAGCGCTTCATCCCCATGGACGTCGAGACAGAGGACCGGTTTGTCCAAATCCATCGCGGCAATCGTATGAAGAACTTCCGGTGACGTCTCAGCAGTAGAAACACCCCATTCCCGGTTGAGATTGGCTCCGGCAGCATTGGTGCGTAGATTGCCGCGACAGGATCCATCGGGGTTCATATTGGGGACAATACGGAACGTCGCGTCTTTGCGGAGTTGCTGCGCCACTTCATCTTCTTCATCCAAAAGCCGGGCGAGGAAACCTTCCATCCACCACTCAGCCATGCTCTCACCGGGATGTTGGCGCGCAATAACCCAGATTGTTTTATCACCCTCACCCACGCGCAAACAATCAATGGCTTGCCCTTCGATTGAGGTCCCGAGCACATCCAATGAAACCCCATCATATTGCAGGCAATCCGAGATGAGGTCCGCATGACGCTCCATCGAATAAGGCGCGAAATAGGCGTAATAAATGCTGTCCTGTTCCGGCGCGTGATCCCAAATCAGATGACCGTTCTCATAACGTGTTGCGTCAACGCGGAACCAAGTATCACGATCATAGCTTGCGGCCACGCGGTATCCCTCCCACGCCTTTGGAAAGGCTGCACCGGCTGCATTTGTAATCCGAAAGGTACAAGCTGTATCTTTCGCGCCCGTCGCCCGGAAATGGAACCACTGATAAAAATGGGATTCCGTGTCCTTGCGGATTGTTAGACGAATATCGGTGGGATCATCGGCGGATTCCACATTGATGTTACCGGAATCAAAGGCGGCGTTGATGTGTAAAGTCATAGAAAAACTAGCTTTCAAAATCGTCTGGGGCGGAAGCGGCGGCGTCAATCGCGTCGCCAATGTCCTTAGCGTCTAAACCTTTCCAGAATATTCTCCAATCCCCTGCGCGCTGCATTCCGTCACATTTTCGCATATACCACGCGTTAAATGGATTCCCCATGCGCGATCGCCAGAGGAAGGCGGGCACATCTTCGCAAGCC
The DNA here is from genome assembly GCA_964477595.1 of uncultured Algimonas sp. Taxonomy (GTDB): domain Bacteria; phylum Pseudomonadota; class Alphaproteobacteria; order Caulobacterales; family Maricaulaceae; genus Litorimonas. Next base: position 3,136 of record CAYZGF010000155.1, on the reverse strand, counting down.
TTGTCCCATATATCGCGCGCAATTCCGTCACCCCGCGCCTCCCGCAACACGAAGAATTTCGACAGGTAAGGCAGACCCGCTTGTTCCTTAAACAACGCTCCGCCGCGATATTCGCCTTCAACGAAACCTGCATGGAGCGGTGTATCAAAAAATGAGCGTTTGAGACGTTTGTCAAAGGCGGTTTCCAAAGCGCGAGTGAGTTTGGGTTTTGAGAATGACTTGAAAGACTGCCCCGTTTTGAAATCAACGGCCCGACGAATAAGTGTTCCTGACCCCCGCGTCGTAAAAAGCTCTCCCAAAAGATTAAGCGGAGAGGCTATGACATAGCTGCGCCGCGCTTTGGCCGTGCGTTCAAGTTCTAAAACACAGTCCAGAAACCGGATTTGCCCGGCGGAAAATGTCTCACTTTCCATAAAGTCAGGCAATTCAGCCACGGTCAAATTCGCGCGACGTTGCCCGTTTTGATTTAACCCGCCCGACGGTTGCAGGAAAATGATCTTATTGGGCTGCAGCGCTTTTACCAATCCGGCAAGGTTCATTTTCCCCCGGCGATCTGTCATTTCCAGGATTGGCATTTTGCCAATACGCGCGGTCTTGCGGACTTCTTTGATCAGGCCGTAACTTGCTGTGTTAAGTTTAGAGGCACGGACGCCCGACTTGTCCAAATCACGGGACAAACGTTGGGCTTGGAATGAAACAGATGTCCGCGCGTCTTCCATCGCCCCCACAACCAAAGTCGGACTGAGTTGAAGGTTTGAGAGGATGCGAAGCGCCGCAATCAGGGCCTCCAAAAGCGGGTCTTTCAAACAGCGCGGATCCAGAACGAGCATAGCAAAAGTTTCGGCATCCTGCCGCGCGAAAAGATCAGCATAAAACTTCGCCTCATGCTGCGCGCCGACGGCAGACAGGCTCTTCAATACGGTTTCACGCACGCTCACGATACCCCGCCCTCTAAGGCTTTGGCATAAAGCGCTGTCGCCACTTCCAGCTGGGCGATTTCAACATATTCATTTGGCTTATGGGCCTGTTCCAAATTGCCCGGACCATAAACGACCGTATTGATCCCGGCTTCGCTGAGCATCGCGGCCTCTGTCCAATAGGGTAGATCGACGATTTCTGTTTCACCGAATATATGATTGAAGGCGCTCATATCTTTCGTCGCGAAAGGCTCAAACGCGACGATGGTGTCCAACTCTGCCCCGTTACTGAGCGCATATATATCAGCTTCTCTTTTCCGGACATTATCACCGGGCGGTGGACGCAGGGACAGCCAGAGTTTGGCCGTCGTCGGAATAACGTTATAGGCGCCGTCACTTTCGATCTCGCCAATATTCACACAAAGCCCTTTGAACGGGGCCGTTCCGAAATCCAAATGCGCATCAGCATACTCTCCGACTTTCGCTGCAACTCTAGCAGCTTCAAGCAAAGGACGCGGCGTGACATCCGCCAGCGAACTATGCCCGCCCGGTCCCGTAAAGCCAGCGGATATCGCCAACATTCCGCGATGCGCCCGCCCCACGCGGCAGGATGTCGGCTCGCAAACAATGGCGCGCTGCACGTCTGACAGTCGGCCCGATTTGATGACGGCGGGCATGACTTCGCTGCCATGCTCCTCATCACCTGAAAACAGCACGGCCACATTGTGCGGCGTCACTGTTTCGAGCGCCGCCAAAATACAGGCAGCTGCGCCTTTAATATCGCTAGTCCCCAACCCGATCACGCGGTCAGATTCACGCCGCAAATCCAATGGACTGGCGGTCCAGCCCTCCCCGCTCGGCACAGTGTCAATATGCACATTCAGAAGGGTGTCCGGACGCCCCCAAATGGCGAGCACATAACCGGAATCCGATTTGCCGCGGGAACGCGGCACTTGCCCTACATGCAAAACATCCGGCGAAAAACGGGACAGCGTTTCTTCCAAATAGCGCACGCAAACCATCTCATCTCCCGATCCATTTCGGGTATCAAACGCGACGAGGCTTTCGAGATGGTCGAGAATTAAGGCTGTTTGTAGGTCAGAAATTCGTAATTTCCTTAACTCAATAATGTCCCGGCCCCTTAAGAAAGACTGTTACGCAGGCAGAAGATAACTTGCAAGTCAGCAGTTTGACGCCCATATATATTCTGCTGGCTTGCCAGATATGACGATAAACGCGCATGTAATAAGCGGACTGGACCCGGGGGCGGTACCCGGCGGCTCCACCACAATGGCTTGGATGAGCTCCGAGCGGTTCTGATGGGGCCGAAATAGGATCGACAGACGTCTAAAGATGTTAGCTTTCGTTCGTGTGAGCACCGATAAATGCTCAACTATTATAATTGCTAATGACAATTATTCTGAGGATTTTGCCCTAGCTGCGTAAGCAGTTCGGACAATCCGACTTAACTCCTAGGGCATCAGACCCCTAGGCGGGCTTCGGGGAGTAGCTGGCAACAGAAACTCCCCACTCTTAATCCATATCGAGATGTCGCGCCTCCGCGAGGCGCTCGCGTTCCGCTGAAATCAATTCTCAATTGATTTCGGACGCTTCACGCTGGCAACAGAAAAGTCTCACTTCACTCTCAAAGGCCTCGGCGGCATGCACAACACTGAACGCTTTGGGTTGTCGTATTGTAACGATCTACATAAGATTGCGACAAACACATCAAAGGCCCTAGCATGAAAATCAGAATTTCATTTCTCGCCGCCGCCGTCGTCTTGGCGTCCTGTGCATCTGCCCCCTCAGAGAACCGATATAGCCCACCGCCCATTCAATCCGTGGACTTTGGATCAAAAGAGGCGGCAAAGGCGTATAAAAATTTGCCGGATTTTTTACTCGGTCAAAATCAAACTGCCCGCACTAATGATGCATTAATCCTTATCAATGACGCTTTGACGAATTACGATCTAACGCCCGAAGGCGAGACCCTTTTCATACGCAAACGCCTGATGGCACATGAAGCGCTGTTAGATAATAAAGGATCACGCAAGGATATTGAGCGCCTCATCGAATTGGACCGTTTACATAGAAATGAAGGCCCCTATCTCGCAGCAAAACTGGATAAACTGGTTCAAAACCCCGATATCGTATATGACCGCAGGGCTCAAGCCCTCGTTAAAGTTCCAGCAAGATGGTCACCAGAAACACTCGATAGC
>CAYZGF010000154.1:0-5522 GCA_964477595.1 uncultured Algimonas sp. | reverse complement strand
TTGAAGATGAGGTTCTATTCTATTCAAAATGTCGGAGAGTGTTACGCTTTCTGTTTCAAGATTGCGTGTAAAGTGATGCTCAAAACCTGCAATCTTCTTCGCGGATTTTACTTGTTAATTAAGCCTCATGGCTTCGTTTTGAGACAACTCTGGAGATGATACTATCGAACTATTGCGTAATTCAGATAGAACTTTATGTATGTTATGGAGAGACTGACATTTCGAAAGCTGATTTTGGAATGGCTCTTTTGGGCTTATAGTTGAGTTTGCTTGAGCCGTTGCGCCTTCAGCAAAGATTGCTGCCATCAAAAAAACCGTAAATACCTTTGTCGCCATTCGTTGAATCCTAATTTACACAAAGGTTGAGGCTCAGTCAGTTCCATTGCGCCATTCTGATTGACGATTTGCTATCAAAAGACTGACTTTATAAGACTGCTGTACGTTCATCTCCGATAATATTAGGCCTGCCCGCGCTCCATCAATTTCACGTAGAAAACCGGCGGCGAAGGCTGGGTCCATTTTATCGAAAATACTGGCCGCCTTTTTGGGCTTCATGGATGAGTACATTTTTATGAGATGCGTAATATCTTCTGCGGCGGAGGCGTCGATTTTATCTGAAACCGCTTGAAGCGCAGCACGAGAGGCCTCAAGACTCGCAACGCGGTCTTTCAACATATTTTCCAAGGCTTTTAGCTCTGACTCCCGCGATTCTAATACTGCTTCTCGTTCCAGCATTGCTTTTTGTCTTGGCGCGATTTGTTCGACCAATTTTGGTGACAGGCACAACTCTTCTGATGATGCAGTGACAGTCGTATTAGTCGGCGATATTGCCGTTGACGGTATCGATTTAGGAGAGGCGGCTTGCGCGTTCAGAGACAGAAAATTAATAGCTCCCAGTCCTGAGAATCCTAAAAAGAGTGTACTGAGGAACGCATTTTTCATGCGGCATCACTTTCAATTTCATTCGTATTAAGGGAGAGCTTAGCTTTATTGTCGGCCATAAACTTATCGCTGATGGATATGATTTGACTTAGCGCTTGCGGCGTTTTCACCTCAATTACTTTGTTTAGGACACTGGCAACCTCATTAGCTGTTCTGACGTTGCGTTTAATTTCTGTCAGCCGTGCTTCAAGTGCGTTCGCTTTACTATCAGCCTGATTGATCAAATTCTGCATTTCGAGAATGGAGGCGTTTATATCGCGGCGAGATGCCTGAGACGCTTGATGTGTAGTCTCGATAGCTTCGGTCAGTGAGACGATTGAGGCTCCCAGCCCAGACTTCATATCACTTAGTGCCTTGAGGCGTCTCGAGAGTAATAGACAGTAAAGCGCACAAAGTGCGCAAAGGCCGATCAGCAGACAGTCCTTTAAAAACTCATAATTAAGGGTCGATAAAAATTCCATAATCAACTCAAAAGATAATCGGTTATAAGAAGACCTTGGACACGATCTCTACCAAGCGTGTGTCGAGCCCTGTGAAGAAGTTGTTTTTTTAACTGCATATGAAACTGCGGCTCTGATAGCATTTGGGGGGTCACAGAGCGTAGGTAGGTCGTCAACGCATCTTTGAGTTGGGGGTCATCTGGATCAATATCCGCAGTCGTTGTTTCCAATGCGAGCCCTATTTTGAGTAGCTTATCAGATGGGCTCATACTCACAATGATTGGGTTTAGTTCAACGATATGCGCGGGTGCCGGAGGTGTCCAACTTACCAATTTTTCTTCTGCCTGAGTGTTCTCATGAGGCGTTGACGCTGGAGTTTCCGTTCCCACGAAGAACCAATTCCCGGCAAAGGCTGCACCTAAAACGAATATGGGTGTTAAAAAACCCAAAATGTTCTTTGGCTTCTTCTCCGGTTCCGAACTGTTGTCATCGGATGCATTTTTCTTCTTCTTTCGAGCCATCCTGGCGCTTCATCCTATGGTTGTGTTTAAATGCTGATTAGGGAGTGTGGGTAAACACTTGCTTAATAAATTCTCATTTATAAATAACTACCAATGGTTGTGCAGGATGCACTTGGGTTGATTGCCAACCCGACTGAAACAGGATGTTTTCCAATATGAATCCCATGACCGTTTTTAACACGCTCACCTTTCGTCAAAAGATTATGTCGGGCGGGGCGTTTATCTTAACTCTGGCTGCGATGTTTTTCATTGTGGCTCAGGCGTCTCGACCTGATCTAACACTCCTCTATGCTGATCTCGAACCGTCTACGGCAGGCGAAGTTATTGCTAGGCTTGACGGACTGGGCGTGGAGTATCGCGTAGATGGCGGCGCAATTTACACCGAGAGTACACGTCGTGACTCCTTACGACTTGAGCTGGCGCGTGAAGGACTGCCGCGTCAGGATGTTGTTGGTTACGAGTTATTTGACGACATGAATAGCTTCGCAATGTCGTCAGACATGTTCGACACAGCCTATTGGAGGGCAAAAGAGGGAGAGTTGGCAAGATCTATACTTGTTATGCCGGGCATCTCTGCAGCGCGTGTGCATATCGGACATAAAAACAGCCGAGGCTTCCGCAGTCGCGAGGATAGCACGACAGCATCCGTAACTTTGCAAGCACAGCCTCGAATTGATTCTCGCCAAGCAAAAGCGATACAATATTTGGTTGCCCTTGCAGTGCCCGACCTTCAGCCACAAAGTGTTGCAATTATTGACGCGCGGGGCGGGCTCATCGCCGGGCCTGGTCTCGATGAAGGCGCTGTTATGGCCGATAGCGATCTTGGTCGAGCAGCTGCTCTCAAGGCTGACTTGCTGGGACTTTTAGAGGCAAGAGTTGGCACGGGAAATGCCCGCGTGAATGTGTATCTGGACGTAGAGACAAACCGTTCGAAAGTAACAGAACGGAGATTTGACCCCGATGGACGCGTATTAAGGTCACAGACAGTCACGGATAGTACAAATACAAACAGCGGAACCACAGGCACAGTCACTGTTGCGAGTAATCTCCCTGAAGGCGCGGCCGGCGGTGGAAACAGCCAGTCCGAGCGAGCTGAGACAACTGACACAACATCTTATGAAATCTCGGAAATCTTGACGGAGCAAGAAACACTGCCTGGAAAAGTAAACCGAGTAAGCGTTGCCGTCTTACTTGATCATAGCCGAATAGTCTCTGACGATGGCATCGTTAGTTATGAGCCGCGTACAGGAGAAGAGCTTCAGGCTGTTGAAGCGCTTGTCCGTGCAGCTGCGGGATTGAATGCTGAACGGGGAGACATAATTCGCGTCGAGAACATGGCCTTTAACAGGCCCGAAGCAGAAGAATTTGTTACGCCACCGGGCCTCGTGTCAAATTTAGCTCAACAACATGGTGCTGGACTGTTGAAATTGCTGATCCTGTGTTTGTTTGGCCTTGTTGCTCTCATGTTTTTTGTTCGCCCTTTACTGAAAGCTTTCTCTCAACCTGCAATAGCTGAATTGGATGGGCCTTTTGCACCCTTGAGTTTGGCATCCGGCAATGACGCCATGAGCGAACAAAATGAGGTGGCGGGCCTTCCAGCGCCTGATCCTAGAGCCCGCTTAGGCGAGGTTGTCCGAGAAAATACCGATGAGGCCGCGGCGCTTCTGGCACAATGGCTGAAAATTGAAGATCAAAGCGAGTCCACCCCATCATGACTAGCGAAGCTGTAAGATTAATTGATTTTAATTTGGACGAGGGCGCTCCCTTAGTCGCAATGACTAAGCCACTCGCGTTTGTTCCCGCCCAAGCTGATGAGGTCTGCGAGGCTTGCCAGTCAGCAAAAACAAAATTGGCAACACTCGAAACTAAATATGAGGAAGATTTAGCCACTCAAGTGAAGGGAATAGAAGCTCGTTTTGAGAGCGAGATTCAAACGTTAAAAGAGGACTTAGATGCAAAACTCCGTATGGGTCTTGATCAATGTTTAACAGCACTCTTTCCTCATTTATCAGAAGCTTCGCTCCGAAAAGCCCTGCAAGCTGAGATTCGAGAAAGTCTTATGGACAGCTTGCCTGGTCAGCTGAGTGTAAGAATTTCGCCTGAGTGCTCCGGAATTATCGACGTCCCATTTGATGTCAGTATGACGCAGGATCCAGATCTGTCGGGATATAGTGTCGAAATCAGGCAGGGCGACGCAAGAACACGTCTTGATCCTGAAGTTATCCTAAATAATTGCCTCGCTTTCCTCAAACCAGAACCATCCAATGAGACGCCCAAATGACTGAAACGAAAACTAAGGCCAAGAAATCTGCTGGTAAAGCGGCCACAAAATCAAAAGAAAAAGACGAGCCGCCCGTAATGGAGCGCCGGGATACAACAGACGGGGCGCAATATAAGCGCTCAATTTACGCTCTGCCCGTAACCTTGGACGTTGTAATTGGAACAGCCCGGCCAACAGTTATGGATCTGCTGAACTTCAAAGAGGGTACGCAGCTTACATTAGATAAGAAATTAGAAGACCCTGTCGATCTTTGTGTCGACGGCCGGATAATTGCGCGAGGCGAACTCGTAGAAATTGCACCGGATGCATCCAATCCAACCGGAGGGATTGGAGTAAAAATTGTCCAAGTCGTCGATGTTTCTGAAGATCAGCTCTTCTAATGTTTCGGATAGGGCTGACCATATTCATTGCGCTTTTGGCGATGTCTTTTGGACTGGATGCTATTGCCCAAGTTGCAAGTGACTCGGAAAATGCGGCTGAGGCTTTGAACTCTGGCGTGCGTGAAGTCGCCGATGCGCCAGTTACGCTGGATGTCAGTATCGTTCAGCTCTTTTTACTCGTGACGGTCCTGAGTTTGGCTCCTGCGATCGCTATGATGGTGACCTGCTTGCCATTGATTGTGATTGTCCTCTCTTTTTTACGTCAAGCTTTAGGTCTGCAGCAAACCCCACCAAACTCTATGATCATGGGTTTGGCGTTGATTTTGACGTTCTTTATTATGGAACCGGTTTTTGTTGAAAGTTGGAATGTCGGTGTGTCGCCTTATATGGACGGTATAATTGATGAGGCCACAGCTTTCGACTTAGCTATTGGTCCCTTTAGAGCTTTTATGGAAAGCCGCGTTTCTGAAGACACAATTCAACGTCTTGCTGATGCTCTTCCGGGCCGCGAATGGACGCCCGGAACAGAGCCTTCATTGGGCCTGTTGACGAGTTCCTTTATGTTATCTGAAATAAAAACCGCGTTTCAAATTGGCTTTGCTATTTTCCTTTGTTTCCTCGCGATTGATTTGGCCGTGGCATCGGTTCTGATGGCGATGGGTATGATGATGGTTCCGCCTGCTGTTGTATCCTTGCCTTTTAAGGTTGGTTTTTTTGTTTTGGCGGATGGTTGGTTGAAAGTCACCGAAGCCCTCTTGCGGAGTTATGGCATATGAGCCTTAGCATCACCTTGACGCCTGAGCAGCAAGCCGCTGTCGTCCTTGTATCACTTTCCCCTGAGGCCGCACAGCCGATTGCCGATAGATTAGGTCCGGAAGGGCTGCGACGTGTTAAATACACACTTGATGGAATGGCACACGTGCCACGCAAGGAGCTTTTATCGGCCTTTGCTGTTTTT
>CAYZGF010000153.1:3506-5555 GCA_964477595.1 uncultured Algimonas sp. | reverse complement strand
GTCCTGCCAAAAACCCAAAGAAAATCACGAGGCCCAAATCAGCCGAGAGCAGCTCAGCAACGGCAATGGGTCCCGGTGTCGGTGGAACGAAGGCATGGGTAACCGCCAATCCAGCCAAGAGTGGTAAGGCATAGGTCAGAAGGGCCTTCCCTGTTTTACGGCTCAATTGTTGGATCAATGGAACCAACATGATGAAAGCCACATCGAAAAACACCGGGATTGCGACGAGAAAACCAACCAGACCCAATGCCCATCCCGCGCGGTCATCACTAAATCGACCCAGCAAACGCGAAGAAATGGCTTCTAATCCTCCGGCATGCTCCAACAATGCGCCAAACATGGCACCCAACCCGACAACGACGGCGACAAAGCCAAGCGTTCCGCCCATCCCGTTTTTAACAGACTCCAGCACAGACATTGGGTCCATGCCTGTCATGAGACCCACAAGAAGCGATACGAGTATCAGCGCCAGAAAAGCAGGCATCTTCTGCCGGAGGACCAAAAACAGAAGAACGGCGATGCCAAGCGCGGCCATTAAAAGTGATAAAGTCATGAAATCCCCGAGTCTTTTGAACGTCTATGACAGCGCTGTCGGCATGATGTAAAGGCTGGTGTCTTATTTAGCCGTCTTGCCCTCCCTGCCGCCTCCCCTTAAGGCCCCGCTATGATTGAACAAAACGGAAAATGGGAAACCCGTATCGCCGAAGACGCGGATGCGGGCCAGCGCTTGGACAAATATCTATCAAGCTGGACGGAGCTGTCACGGTCCCGCATCCGCGATTTGGTTGAGACCGGAAATGTCAGAGCCAATGGTGACATTGTCAGTAAAGTCACAACAAAGGTTCGGGCTGAGATTGAATATGCGGTTCGCGTTCCGCCACCTGTTGATGACACGCCTCAACCCGAAGATATACCGCTCGATATACTGTTTGAGGATGATCACTTGATTGTCCTGAATAAATCATCCGGCATGACTGTTCACCCGGCGCCCGGCTCCCGCAGTGCGACATTGGTCAATGCGCTCCTTTTCCACTGTGCCGATAGTTTATCAGGCATTGGCGGCGTCATGCGCCCCGGTATTGTACACCGCCTCGACAAGGATACGTCCGGCGTTATGGTCGTCGCGAAAACCGACAAAGCGCATCAGGGCCTGTCCAAACAATTCGCCAAACACTCCATCGACAGAATTTACACCTGCCTCGTGCGCGGCGCACCCAAGCCCCGTTCCGGCAGAATTGCATCGCGTTTGGCACGCTCCCCGAATGACCGGAAGAAACAAGCCGTCGTCAAAGGCACAATCAATGATATTGAAGCGTCAGATGTAGGCCGACACGCGGTCACCCATTATCGTTTCGTCAAAGGATATGGTCGCGCGCAACATTCCAGCATCGGCACCCCAAAGATCAGCCAGCTGGACTGTCAGTTGGAAACGGGCCGCACCCATCAAATTCGTGTGCATCTGTCACATGTCGGCTGCCCCCTGCTTGGCGACCCGCTTTATGGGAAGCAGAGAGCCTATGCGACATCGAATCAACCGGCAGAGGAAGCCGTTCGTATCGCCGTCGCGAACTTTAAACGCCAAGCCCTGCACGCGCGGCATTTGGGCTTCATTCACCCCATTACGAAGGAACATCACAGCTTTGACGCACCTGTTCCGCCCGATATGCAACATCTCTTAGACGTGCTTTCTGACCTTCCGGTCAATTAAGCGTGAACAATTGTTTAAACCGGGAACTCTTTAAACCTGCTAAGGCTTTCCTATATGTAGGCGCTGGAGGAAATGAGTCTCATGGCTGAAACCAAAGCATTATCATCAAAAACATCCGCTAAGGATGCGACATATACCGGAAATATGAAATTATCCGTGTCCTTGTCTCCCGAACAAGGCCTGAACTCCTATCTGCAGGAAATTCGCAAATTTCCTATGCTGGAGAAAGATGAAGAGTTCCGTTTGGCTAAACGCTGGGTGGAAGACGGTGACACGGCCGCGGCGGAAAAGATGGTGACATCACACTTACGGCTCGTGGCGAAGATCGCGATGGGTTATCG
>CAYZGF010000153.1:0-3496 GCA_964477595.1 uncultured Algimonas sp. | reverse complement strand
AATCATCTCGGAAGGCAATGTCGGCCTCATGCAGGCAGTCAAGAAGTTCGACCCCGATAAGGGTTTTCGTGTTTCGACATATGCGATGTGGTGGATTCGTGCCGCCATTCAGGAATATGTGCTGCGCTCTTGGTCGCTCGTCAAAATGGGCACGACCGCCGCTCAGAAAAAGCTGTTCTTCAACCTTCGCCGCATGAAGGGCGAAATGAAAGCACTTGAAGAGGGCGATCTGAAACCTGAGCATTTAACAAAAATTGCAACCGATCTAGGCGTTAAAGAGTCTGAAGTGACATCCATGAATCGTCGTATGTCCGGCGGAGGCGACAGCTCTCTCAATGTCACAATCGGCGGTGATGATGGCTCTGCGCAGTGGCAGGATTGGCTAACGGATGAGTCTGAATCACAAGAGGAAATCCTCGGCGAGTCGCAAGAGCATGACGCCCGCATGGATCTTCTCCGTGATGCGATGTCCGATCTGAATGAACGAGAGCAAGATATTATCACGCGCCGCCGTCTGGCTGAAAAACCAATGACGTTGGAAGAGCTGGCAAAAGTCTACAGCGTTTCGCGTGAACGTATTCGCCAGATTGAGGCCCGCGCCTTTGAAAAGTTGCAAGCGGCAATGCTTGCAGCCGCTCAGCCTGCCGGTCTTCTTGAAGGTTGAATTTCTAGATCGAAATAATTGCGATTTCGAGACTCCGCTTCGGCGGAGTTTTTTCTTTCCCGTAAACCGCCCCTAAACCCGTCATGAACAGAATCACAGATCTGCGGACGATTGGAAAATATTAACCCTGCGGAAAGCCTTTCTTGTCACCATATCTGCACGTCTAATGACTAGGGATATTCTGATGTTTAATTTTCGCTCATTATCTGCGCTTGCCTGCGGAACCGCTCTATTGGCTGCTGCGGCCTATGCTCCGATCGCAAATTCTTTTGGTGTGGGTGTTCAGCCGTCTACTGTGGAGATGACCATAAAGCCCGGTGATAGACAACGTCAGATCGTAACAGTCGGCAATGTTCATAAGACAAAAACAATCAGCCTGACGATGGGTTTGGCCGACTGGTCGCTGGATGAGAATGGAAAGCTAATCCTTGAAGCGCCGGGTGACACGGAACGTTCTGCTGCGGAATGGGTTCGCTTCTCGCCAGCGTCTGTCACGCTAAAGCCGGAAACGGCGCAAGATGTAACGGTTGAAATTTCCGCTCCCTATAAAATCAAAAATAAGGGCGATCACCGCTTTGCCCTTCTCGCGACGACGATGTTGCCGGAATTGGATGAACGCGGCGAAGTCTCCGGCGTCTGGAACCGTTACCAGCTGGCCTCCCTTTTCTATCTCACACTCACGCCGTCAAAAAGCTTGCCCGAGGTTACAAGTGTGGCTCTAAACTCAGAGAAGCCGGGCTTGGTCACAATGGAAATCAAGAATGACGGCGATGCGCATGCGCGTCTACAGGGCACGGCCTTTATGAAAGATGCAGATGGTGAAGTCGTGGCCGAAACGCCCTTAAACGCTGTTGTTCTGGATGGCGGTAGACGCACCTATAATGTCGCGTTGAAAGATGTCGCGGAACTGGAGTCAGGCAAATACACAATTGATTTTGACCTGAACAATACATTTGTCCCGCAGAACAAATTCCGGTCGACCGATATTCCTGTCGATACTTTGGATTATGTTGCGAACTAAACGCATAGCATTTGGTGGGCTCGCCCTTGCCTCTCTCGCATCTTCTGCCCATGCGAGCTTTCTGGATACGGATTTCTGGTGCCGGACCTATGGCTGTGCCGTGGTCCATGACGGTGTAAATTACGATATCTATGACAATTGGCAATTTGCCACCAATTCCTGCTGCGTACCGGTGGGCGGACAGATGATTGATTTCTACACACGCGCCGGTGACACCAATGTCACGGGTTTATTGGGCGGGACAGGCCCGGACCTCCCCGATAGTGACGAAGGCTTCATGTTTGGCATTACTCAAGATGGATCCAGCATTAATGCAAGCCTGATTGATGATGGTGACGGCTATTTGGATGCCGGGGATAGTTTCGGCGCATTTACCCTCAATCCCAATACGGACATCCTCTTGGATGGCCCGGGCCGCGCCTATTCACACAGCTTCTTCATTTCATCCCGCAACACGCGGTTTTCGCTGCGCGCTCTTGCATCAATTACGAATGCCACGGGTGACTTCGCCAATACAATACAACTCGGTGATATAAAGCTGACGCCAAGCTTTGAGGCTTCGGGCAATGATGGTGGTTTCCAGTTTGGATCACGCGCCAACACATCCAATATTCAAATTGTCAGCGGCGTGGATGACCTCGGCGATCTAACCGGCGTTCCGACACAAATTATGAATTTTGGCCGGCAACAGGGTATTCGTCAGCGAAATGGAGATATTGACGAACAAACCATTCGTCTCGACTTCCTCTACGAGATGCCCGAATATGATATGAGCATGGGGACCGGTAGCTTGAACATGGATGTCCGCTTTGATTTCTACCGAGAAAACTAGCTAGTCGAACGTGTCCCCAACGACACGCTCTACACGCGGCAACATAATCCAATTCATAATAAGCGCGCCTAAATGGGTTGCGCCCAAGAACCAGATAATCGCGTTGTTGGGACTGTAATCAAAAACCGCATAGGCCGCCGCGCCCACCCAAATGGGGAGAAAAAAGTTCACGAGGATAGAAATCCATTTGAGATTCTTTTCCTTGCGGAACACCTTTCGCCGAAGGTTCCAGACCTGCATACGCTCAGCTTTTGTCTTTCCGAGAATAAAGCGCATGCAAAACAGGCCGAATAAGGCGCCGAACAGCGTAGCATTGGTTATTTCAAGGTAATAAGCAGCCAGCAAACAAAGGGCGGTCACCACAAAATTTACGGCAGCCAATCGTGTAAAATAGTCTCTCATGTGGGCGGTCTAACGCGAAAAGGTCAGAGGTGCGTTAATTCGTAAAGTGATTTTATGATTAAGGAAGAAGCGTTTTGATGACCTTAATGTGACGAATGTCTATCAGTCTAAAATGTCGTTTTCAGGAAATCTGTTTCGGGTCGCTTCACCGTGTTTAAACCTAGGCGAAACAAAGGCTGTTAGAACAGACATCGCCCCAAGACCAAAGTGTATGCCCGCAAACTCTGTAACGGAAGAATTTTTGTAGAACAAAAACCCCAACATAATTGATGCGATTGCACCGACGGTCATGGGTAGCCAAAAACGAAGTCCATAAATTGCGACAATTTCTCCAGAAGCTAATTTTTCGACCTCGTGTTCACCTGCTACTTTTATAAAGATAAGGGTTGCACCAACAAAGTAGATAAGAACAAGGATTGCAGAGCTCCAAGCGTTTCCGCCGAAAACTATGGCGAAGGCAATTGTAAACAGCCCAATAAATACAGCATATAATGACGCTAAGAAATTACCTTTCTTCACGTTTCAACAACTGGAATAATCGTCACGCTTTCCCCGCACCCACAGGCATCCGTCTGGT
>CAYZGF010000152.1:0-5605 GCA_964477595.1 uncultured Algimonas sp. | reverse complement strand
TCCGAAGTTCGTAAACTGGAAGCGCAACTCGCCGATATTGCATCTGATCTGGATCATGAACGCGATGTTGTTGGCGACGCCGCCGAAGCCGAGGAGCGCCTTGCAGCCGAACATGCTGAGCTTTCTGCGCTGAAAGATATCTCCGCAGCCTTAGACGCCGCAGCTGATGCCGCGTCGGAAGCCTTGAAAGCGCGCAATGCGCTGGATGCTGATTTTAATGAACTCACCCGAAAAACGGCTGACCAAGCCGCCCGCCGGGACGCCGCAGAGCGCGAGCTGACCCAAGCGCAGCAAAGACGCAGCCGCGTCCGTATCGAGCTGGAACAGACAGAAGACAAACTCGCATCGCTCGATACAGAAAGCTTTGGCAACGCCAATCTCTTTTCATCCGCTGCAACAGATGCGCTGAATTCGCTGGAAACGGCGCGCGCGACTGAACAGCGCCTGACAGCAGATCGTACGCAAGCCGAAGACGCCGACCGTAACGCGAGGGAACATCTGTCCACGGTGCGTCAAGCCGCGCAAAAGCTGACGGCTGAAAAATCCGCGCTCGAAAATGTACTGCGGCGCTCAGCCTCTGCAGATTGGACACCTGCACTGGACAGCGTGCAAGCCAAAGCCGGATATGAGCAGGCACTGGCAGCGGTTCTGGGCGAGGATTTGGACGCAGCCATTGGCGGAGCTGCAGGTCTGCGTTGGGACGGAGCGGATGTACCGACCCAAGACCTGCCCGCAGGCGTAGACCCGATCACGGATTTCATTACGGCTCCAAAAGAGCTTCAAGCCCGCCTATCGCAAATCGGCGTTGCCGCCATTGACAACATTCATGCGAAAGCAAAGTCCCTCAAACCCGGCCAACGCCTCGTCAGCCCCCGCGGCGATGTTGTGCGTTGGGACGGCTTTACCATTGCCGCAGGAGTCGAGACCTCTGCCGCCATTAAATTGAAACAACAGAACCGCGTTGCAGAGCTGACATCAGAAATTGCCGCCGCAGAAGTGGATGTTGAAACTGCCACAACGGCATTCGAAGCCGCACGCGAAGCACGTCAAGCGTCCGAAGCCGCCGCGAGGGACGCCCGCAAAGCCCTCCCTGATTTGGAGCGTGCGGACCGCGCTGCCCAAGCGGCGATGGCACAATATGAGACCGACATTGCCCGCGCCTCTGTCCAGAAAACAGGTTTGGAAGACCGCGTCGCCCGCTTGTCTGCTGAAGCTACCGAACTGGACAAGCAGGTCAAAGCTGCCGAAAACAATTTAGAGGCGCATTCCGGCGGAGAAGACCTGTCTGAGCAACGCGATGCTTTATCAGAGAAGTTACGCACAGCCCGTGATGTTGCAGATGAAGCCAGCGCACAATATCGCAGTCTGAAAAATGAAAGCGAAGCCCGCGCTGCCCGCTTGAGCGCTGTCGAAGCTGAACGCGCGAACTGGGCCCGCCGCTCTGAAAATGCCGGCAAACGTGTTGCGACATTGGAAAACCGCCAAGCCGCCGTTCAAATGTCACTCGCGGCTGCAACGGACGGTCCGGATCAATTTGCCGAACGTCGGACGAAACTCTTTGCGGAACTTGCAAGCGCCGAGTCACGCCGCTCGGCTGCAGCCGATGCGCTGAGCGCGTCGGAAAAAGAAACGCAGGACGCGGTTCAGCTCGCTCGCGAATCTGAGACGGCGGCTGGCGCAGCCCGCGAAGCCCGCGCCGCCTCTGAGGCCCGCTTGATCGCCGCGCAGGAGCGCATTGGCGAAACCAAGGCCCGTGTAAATGAAACGCTGAACTGTGAACCGTCAGAGCTGAAATCTCATTTGGGTGAGTTGGATGCCGAGACGGGCCTGTCCGAAAATGACATTGAACGGAAACTGGAGCGCCTGAGCAAAGAACGTGAGAAAATGGGCGGGGTGAACCTGCGCGCTGATGAAGAAGCCGCCGAGCAAGAAGAACGTCTCGGCGCAATGATTTCGGAGCGCGAAGATCTAGTTGCCGCCATTGCCCGTCTCCGCGAAGGGATTGATGAGCTCAACACTGAGGGTCGCCAACGCCTCCTCGCGGCATTTGATACGGTCAATAAACATTTCGGCCGCCTGTTCACGACGCTCTTTGGCGGCGGTGAAGCAGCTCTGGCACTGACAGAATCCGATGATCCTTTGCAAGCCGGTCTCGAAGTCATGGCGCGTCCGCCCGGAAAATCCCTCAAAGCCATGTCACTTCTCTCAGGTGGCGAGCAGGCTCTTACAGCGACGGCTCTGATCTTCGCGGTCTTCCTCTCCAATCCTGCGCCCGTTTGCGTGTTGGACGAAGTCGATGCGCCATTGGATGATGCCAATGTCTCGCGTTACTGCGACTTGCTCGACGAGATGAAGAAGCACACAAATACCAAATTCATCGCCATCACCCATAATCCGGTCACCATGAGCCGCATGGATCGTCTCTTCGGTGTGACGATGGCGGAACAAGGCGTGTCGCAATTGCTCTCTATCGAACTCGAGAAAGCCGAAGCCCTCGTCGCTGCCGAGTAAATTCTACTGTCATACCGACGCGGCCCGTTGAAACCTTGGTTTCAGTACGACCGCCCGGTGCCCATATCCTGAAGTTTGCGGCATTTGCAGACATCGAGTTTTTACGCATTTTTACGAAATAGGCACCGAGCATCCCGGCGGGCTGCGGCGGTGTGACATCGTAAGCTTATGCAAGTTTTCATATCCACGATGGCGATAAACGGTGAGTCTCTGCAGCCTATTCGGCACCAATCAAAAAAACATCACACCAAAACGCATTTTCTCCATTATTTCAGTGCCTTAACCCCTGCCCTGCTTATGTTGACTTCCCCTACCCCCTTCGTTAGGTAGGGGCCGCTTTCGACAGGGGTTCTCTCGGTTGGGGCAGCGAATATGTCATGGCTAACCGAAACGGACAAAACCACTCCTCTAAACCTGATGATCTTAATGATCTTGGTGCGCGATTAGATGCAGCAAGAGCCAAATATGAGGTCACACCGGAACCAAAGGATGATGGGTCAATGCTCGGGCAAGCGTGGCGGATGAGCACGGAACTCGTGGTTTCGGTCATCGTAGGGTTGGGTTTAGGCTACGGCATAGACCTACTTTTCGGATCAAAGCCTTGGGGGATGCTAATTGGGCTATGTTTCGGCTTTGCCGCCGGGATTATGGCAGTTTTACGAACGTCCGCGAAAATGGACGCTCAAAATGCGGGTGTTCCCATCGGGAACGATATGCCCGACGATGAAGACGAATAGGAGCGGGCCGTGGCAAACGACCCTATGGAACAGTTTCAGATCAAAGAAAAAGCTGAGCTTTTCGAGATCTTTGGACAAACCATCTCATGGACCAATTCCTCTTTCTGGATGGTCGCTGCAGCTGTGTTGATCGTTGGGTTCTTTGCCCTGACAACCAAGCGCAAACTCGTCCCAGGCAAAATGCAGTCCTTGGGTGAACTCAGTTACGAATTTATCGCCAATATGGTGAGGGATACGACCGGACCGGAAGCGATGAAGTTTCTACCCCTCGTTTTCACGCTTTTCTTCTTTATTCTTGCCGCCAACATCATCGGCATGAACCCTTACGCCTTCACAACAACATCACACGTAGCGGTCACAGCGACACTAGCGATTTTCACAATTCTCGTCGTCATCGTTGCCGGTATTTGGAAAAATGGCTTTAAATGGTTCAAAATCTTTGCTCCGTCAGGCTTACCGCTCCTGATGTACATCATCATTATTCCAATTGAGATTATCTCGTTCATCAGCCGCCCGATCACATTGGCCGTTCGTTTGTTCGCAAACATGGTCGCAGGTCACGTGATGCTGAAACTTTTCGCGATCTTTGCAGCCTATCTGGCCGCAAAAGGCGGCATCATGGCCGTCGGGTCAATTGTGCCCGTCTTCGCGACTATCGCGCTTGTCGCTCTCGAATTCCTCGTCGCCGGATTGCAAGCCTTCGTGTTTGCCATCCTGACCTGTGTTTATCTTAACGACGTTTACCACGTCGATCACTAATCTGAATTTCCATCCATAGGAGACATTATCATGGAAGCAGAAGCAGCAAAATTCATCGGTGCAGGTTTGGCCGGTACAGCTCTAATCGGTGCCGGTATCGGTATTGGTTCAATCTTCTCTAACTACCTTGCAGGCGCATTGCGCAACCCATCTGCAGCAGCTGGTCAGCGTACAAACCTTCTTCTCGGTTTTGCGCTTTGCGAAGCAACAGGCCTCTTCGGCTTCGTTCTCGCCATGATCATCCTGAACTCATAGTTCTTAAACGCGCCTGATTTTAGAGGGAGCCTTCGCAATGGCTGCTGAAACAGAAACAAAATACGGCGCTGCTGAACAGGCTGCCTCCGGCGGCCTGCCTCAGCTCGACTATTCCACATGGTTCAACCAGATTTTCTGGTTGGTCCTTGTGTTTGCGGCTCTCTATATCTTGCTGTCTCTTTTTATCCTCCCGCGTCTTCGCGAGGGGATTTCAGACCGCGAAGACCGGATCAGTGATGATTTGGATCAGGCCTCAAACATGCAGCGGGAAGCCGAAGAAGCTGAGAAAGCTTATAATCGTGAACTTGCCGATGCCCGTGCGAAAGCGATGAATGTCGCGGAAACCACGAAGCAATCTATCGACGCAGAAATTGCCGCCGAGATCGAAGCCGCTGACGCCAAAATGGATAAGCAGGCAGAAATCGCGGAAGCCAATATTCGCAAGATCAAAACAAAGGCCTTGTCGAATATCGAATCTATCGCGGGTGAAACAGCCGCGGAAGTCGTCTCCACATTGACCGGCAAAGCGCCGACAGCTGCTGCTGTCCGTGCGGCGATGTCGAACTAGACCGAGAGATATCATCATGATGTCTGCACATCTCATTCACGCCGCCGCCGGAACGCCGTTTTATCTCGACTCCAAATTCTGGGTCTTGGTGCCATTGGTCCTCTTCCTCGCACTCATCGCTTATAAGGGTGCGTTTAAGGCGATGGGCAAATCCCTCGATGACCGTGCGGATAAAATCAAAGCCGAGCTGGACGAAGCCCGCCGCCTTCGCGAAGAAGCGCAACAATTATTGGCTTCTTACCACCGCAAGCAAAAGGAAGCCGAAGAACAAGCGGAAGAGATCGTCAAACAGGCGCGCTCTGATGCCGAAAACATGGCAGTCCAAGCCCGTAAGGATTTGACGGAACGTTTGGAGCGCCGCGCGGCTCAAGCTGAAGCGAAAATCGCCAACGCTGAAGCGCAAGCCATGAGTGAAGTGAAAGCAAAAGCCGCCGATCTTGCCATGGACACTGCGGAAACATTGCTTCGCACCAAGATGACCGCAGCTGAAAAATCCAAGCTGATTAAAGACGGCATTTCGCAGATGGGCGCGACACTAGGCTAAGCTTTATCGGCATTAAGAATATTAAAAAAGCCGCTCCAGTATGAGCGGCTTTTTTGTTGTTTAAAGAGGATGATATTCCAACGCGGCCAAAAGGCCACGCAATATGAATTCAGTTATTATTACTCCGCCGCTTCCGCGATATCGCTTGGCGGCGTCCACCTGAGGATTGGCTTCCTTGCCGCCTGGGTTTCGTCCAATCGACGCATGGGCGCGTAGACGGGTGCGTTTTTG
>CAYZGF010000151.1:0-5625 GCA_964477595.1 uncultured Algimonas sp. | reverse complement strand
GGATGGTGCAGCGACATGTGCGGACTACGCAGCCATGTGCCTTTGGGGTAGTCTCCGTTCTCGTCAGAAAAAACGCCGTCAAGAACGAAGATCTCTTCGCCACCAAAATGACGATGCGGTGTGAACACAGTGCCCGGCGCCCATCTCACGAGGGCACAAGATTCGCCCTTATGACTGTGCAGCGGCAAAACCGTAAGACCGGGCGCAGACCCCGGCAAGAAATTCGCATTGGCCGTATTGATGTGGAATTGCTCGATATCATCCTCATCAAACTGATGGAGTTTCACGAAGATGACGCAGCCGTCTTTACTATGAGGCGTATGCGAGGACCCAATCGGATTGCGCACATATGTGCCTGCCGGATAATCACCATGTTCGTCGGAAAAGACACCTTCCAAGACAAAAAACTCTTCCCCGCCTCCATGTGTGTGTGCGGAGAAGTATGACTCCGGATCATATTTCACGATCGACGTTGCGCGCGCGACCTCATCGCCAATCCTGTCTAACTTACGACGCTGCACACCCGGCATAGGGGAATCTTCCCACTGCATTGCATTTGTGTCGATGACGACACGTTCCGAAAAATCTGCATTAATTCGCATGATTACGTCCGATTTCATTTGACTATCTAGTAGTAGGTAGATACATTATTTATGATGCTTTGCAAGGGTGAAATCAGGCAGATTAAATGATGAGTAGCGCCACCAAAATTCTCGACATTGCCGAACGGCGCATGCGCCTCGCGGGGTATAACGCCGTGAGTTACCGCGATATTGCGGCAGAAATGGGCATTAAAAGCGCCAGCCTACACTATCACTTTCAAAAGAAGGAAGATTTGGGCGTTGCTTTGGTGAAGCGATATGCAGCGAATTTTTCTCGCACGCTCTACACTTCAACGATCATGACAGACACGCCTGAAGAAGAATTGGCCGTCTTCGTCGGTATCTACCGAACCGCACTTATAGATCATCAACTTGTCTGTCTTTGCGCGGTCCTGGGCGCGGAAGCGCAAGGCCTGCCGGAACGCGTCACCCAAGAGGTGCAGACCTTCTTCACTGAAAATATAGATTGGTTGGGCGCGGTATTCACCCGACGGTCAATCCCCAAACCATACGAAGCCGCCAAAGCGGCACTCTCACTGTTAGAAGGCGCAATGATCATTAGCGCGGTCAACCAAGACAACACTGTTTTCGAGGCAGCGACCCGGCTGATTTTGTCTCATAGGTTTTACGAAGACAATCCAGTTTAACTCGAGTCTGACTCGTCTGCCAAATATCATCCATCACGAAATTACAAACCCATCGACAAACTTAGTTATAATTTAAGATTACTATCTTAGATTGCGTCATGGTTAATCTTTTGAAACGTCACGAATTATCCCCCATCCGCCCTCAAAATCAGAGGCGTTCTGCATTTCTGCATTTCCAAAAGTCGGAGATCACAACCCGGATTACCTTTTTTATCCTCGCAACGATGGCGGTCAGCTTTATCGCACTTCTCTCTTTATTTTGGACCCCTGCGATTTGGGGCTATCTTTTGATTTTCCCACTCATATTTCTCGGTATCTATGACATCATCCAAACCAAGAGGACCGTTCTAAGGATTTATCCTGTTATCGGACATCTGCGGTATTTGCTTGAGTCGATACGACCCGAAATACAGCAATATTTCGTTGAGTCTGATTTAAGCGGCATGCCGTTTAGTCGGGAATATCGTGCACTTGTATACCAACGTGCCAAAAACGTTCAAGATACCCGCCCCTTCGGGACTATAATTGATGTTTACCGGAGTGGTTACGAATGGGTTAGTCATTCCATTTCTCCCAAACCCATATTAGATCATAATCCGCGAGTGCGTTTTGGTGCCAAAACCTGCCGTCAACCCTATGATGCGTCCTTACTGAACATTTCAGCCATGAGTTATGGAGCTTTGAGTAAAACTGCTATTTTAGCCTTAAATAAAGGTGCAAAAATCGGTGAGTTTGCTCAAAATACAGGTGAAGGCGGGATTAGCCCTTATCATTTGGAACACGGCGGCGACCTCGTCTGGCAAATCGGCACTGGATATTTTGGATGTCGCGATTCCGCAGGTCGGTTTGATCCCGTCCTATTTAAGCAGAACGCCTCATATGACTCAGTAAAAATGATCGAGGTAAAAATCTCTCAAGGGGCCAAACCAGGACATGGCGGTATTTTACCTGCCGTGAAACTCACACCGGAAATCGCAAAAATTCGAAATGTACCTTTAGGGCATGATGTGATCTCACCTGCCTCTCACTCGACGTTCTCAACACCAAAAGAACTCTTAGTTTTTTTGACACGATTACGGGATTTATCGGGAGGCAAGCCGGTCGGCTTTAAACTATGCATTGGCAACAAAAGTGAATTTCTCGGTATTTGCAAAGCCATGATTGAGACCGGTTTAACACCGGACTTCATAACGGTTGACGGCTCTGAAGGGGGAACAGGTGCCGCCCCCGTGGAAATGACAAATTCCGTGGGAATGCCGCTCCGAGAAAGCCTTGTCTTTGTTCATAATGCATTAGTTGGAACAGGTTTGCGGGATAGAGTTAAAATCATTGCATCAGGCAAAGTTGTCTCAGCTTTCCATATGTTGCGACTTCTCGCGCTAGGCGCTGACACGGTAAATGCCGCAAGAGCTATGATGATGGCACTTGGCTGCATTCAAGCCCGGAGTTGTCACAATGATAAGTGTCCGACGGGCATCGCGACGCAGAAGCCCGTCCGGATGAATGCATTAGATGTAAAAACGAAGGCAGACCGTGTTGCCAATTATCATGCCGCAAATATCCAAAGCCTTGTCGAGATAATAGCCGGAGCCGGATTGAACTCTGTTACAGAAATTTTGCCAGAACATCTGTACCATCGCAATGGCGGCGGAGAAATCAAAACTTATTCAGATACTTATAAACTTCTGAATATAGACGCCTTACTCTCTGAAGAAAACCGACCCGGAAGTTGGGAAATGGATTGGGCACGTGCCAGCGCAGATGAATGGTAGGCTTTGCAAAAAGCCCAATTAAGCATTCGTGTTAATTCATAGTGCAATAAAACGGACCCGCCAGAAACAATCACTCCCACAGTGACCTATAAAAGGCAGGCCCTAGGGCTAGTCGACTATAGCCCATTTCGTGTCATGTAACGTCCTGCCAAAAATCATCATTTTCACTATTCCATTTCTGGTAAGAGATTTAAGCTATCTTTAAGGGAATTTTCTGTCTCGACCACTTGAACTAAGAGTCAATTAAGTCAGCACCCTATTCAGCTTATATTTTAAGTTGCATAAATTACTTTTGAACAAAGGTAAGTGGTTAAGGAGGCCTAAAAACACGAGAAATATGCTTGAAATTTCAAGTATATTCGCGATTGCTTTGTAAAAGGGTGTTAAGATATATACTTTAATACATAAGTATATATCGACTGAGTTAATTTTCAAATGACACCTTCTCATCTCAACAACAGACTCTTTCATCACCTGCGGGGTGCGGGACGGGCTTCTGATGTTTATCTGCAAAGAGAACTCAAAGAGATTGGTCTGCCCTTGGCCCAATTCTACGTTTTGAGTTGCTTGTGGCAAAGGGACGGTGTGACCCAAAACTGGATCGGTGAAAAAACATTCATGACGGAGGGCGTGACGTCACAGCTCATCAAGGAGATGGTCAAGCAAGACAGAGTTGAACAGAGACGCGATGTTAATGACAGGCGTAAACGGCTTATTTTTCTGCGGCCCTCGGCGGAAGCCTTAAAAGGTCCTGCATTGGATATTTGGGCAAGATGCCTGAAAGACGTCTCAGACGGATTGGGGTCGGATGATCTCTCAAACTTTGCCACACTCGCAGACCGGATGAGATTAAACGCTTTGACGGCCTATCAAAAAGAGTTTGGCGACCAGAATAAAGTCAGAGGTGAAACTTTGAGCCTGATAAAAGCACTTACGCTGAGTTCAGAAGAAAGCCTGTCTGTCATTAATACGGAATTGAAATTCGTTTACATGAACCAAAGATTCCGACAATTTTTTGATATGCCGGAAGAGGCTTTATCTGTTGGGGATCCGGCGCATAAATTCTACAGGCGTCTCGCAACTATGCCGCTCTACAATATAGAGAACCCGGAAAGATATGTGTTTGAGCGGGTTAGCGAATTGAAAAACCTCAAAACAAAACGCTCCGTTGTTCGCCAGTCTGGTAACGGAGATTATTTCCGCATCACACAAACTAAACTGGAAGACGGGTCTATATTGACGAATACGGAACGACTTTCTGACGGCAAAGCTGCGGAAAAAGAAATGCGCGAAACGGAAACGGCCCGCGCTTGCAAACTCGGTAAAATCGAGAGCTTTCGCAAAGAAGCCGTTCATAACATTGCAGATCCCTTGAAAGCCTTGATTGACTCAGCGGAAAACCTTCGCTCTGCCGCGCCAGGCGGAACCGCACAAATGAAAGCAGAAGCCATTAACGCAGCACTCAGTACATGCATTCTCCACGTCGAGAAACTCGTGAGTGAGCTTTAGTAAGCACAAACCCCGTTAAATGTGACGCGGTGGAACTCACCTGCGTGCTTGCCATGCCGAGCCCCCTCCCCTATAGGCCGCGCGAGTTTGCGGATTGGCACTCCACCGTCACGCATCTCAACCAGTATACGCCCGGATTGGCCGGGCTAGTCCATCGTAATTAACGTCCCAATGAGGGGGCTCGCGATTGGCAGGACCTTACTTCTGGAGCACCTCCTTTACATGTCCGAATCTATGAACCCTACAATGGATGATTTTGCATCCATGTTCGAAGCTTCAATCGAAGCCTCCCCAATGCAAGAAGGCAAAGTCGTTTCCGGCCTTGTCACTGGTATTGAAAAAGACGTCGTCATCGTTGACGTCGGCCTGAAAACAGAAGGCCGCATCGATGCGCGCGAATTCTTCACCCCGGGTGAAGACACAATGCCAAAAGTTGGCGACACTGTTGATATCTATCTTGAGCGTATCGAAAACGCCCTCGGCCAAGCCGTTCTGTCCCGCGATAAAGCGCGTCGTGAAGAAGCTTGGGTCAAGATGCACAAATTCTTCGAAAAAGAAGAGCCTGTTAATGGCGAAATCGTTGGCCGCGTAAAAGGTGGCTTCACGGTTGATCTTGGCGGCATCAGTGCCTTCTTGCCGGGATCACAGGTTGATATCCGTCCTGTTCGCGACATTGGTCCGCTCATGGGTCAAACTCAACCTTTCATGATTTTGAAAATGGACCGCGCACGCGGTAATATCGTGGTCTCTCGCCGCGCTATCCTCGAAGAATCGCGCGCAGAACAACGTGCAGAGCTTGTCAGCCAGCTCAAAGAAGGCGAAACACGCGAAGGCGTAGTCAAGAACATCACTGATTACGGTGCCTTCGTTGACCTCGGCGGCATTGACGGCCTCTTGCATGTCACAGACATGTCTTGGCGCCGCGTCTCACACCCGAGCCAAGTCCTCAACGTCGGTGATACGGTTCAGGTCAAGATTATCCGCATCAATCCTGATACGCAGCGCATCAGCCTCGGCATGAAGCAGCTTCAGGAAGATCCGTGGAATGCAGCTGCCGCGAAATACACACCGGGTACACGCCACACAGGTACAGTC
>CAYZGF010000150.1:3222-5630 GCA_964477595.1 uncultured Algimonas sp. | reverse complement strand
CAGGATTTCCCGACGATTGGGTTTGTCGCAAAGCAAGCGGAACGTCTCGGATATCGCATTGTCTTTATTGAAGGCGATCCAACGCAGGTTCAGCGCTGGGACGATGCCATCGACGACACTGTTGCTTTTGTTTTGGCTACCCATGCGCTGTCAAATACATCGCACCTTCTACCGATCGCTGAGATATGCGCATTGGCCCGAAATTCCGGCGCTATCTCTGTTGTCGATATTGCGCAGTCATTCGGGGCCGTGCCCTTTGAGTTGGCGAGTTGGAAGCCCGACTTCGCGATGGGGACAGGCGTGAAATTCATGTGCTTCGGTCCGGGGGCCTGTTTTCTTTATGCGTCAGAACATATGATCCCGACATGCGCGCCATTGGATGTGGGTTGGTTCTCGCATGAAAACCCCTTTGAAATGGACATTCGGAACTTCCATTATGCCTATGATGCAATGCGTTTTTTTGGCGGTACGCCGTCACCTGCGCCTTACGTCCTCGCCAATGCGGCGATGAGTGTGTGGAAAGATATCGGGTTGGGCGCTGCGCATCAGAAAATTCAGAACCATTTAGATATATTACATGCTGCCGTACCGGATAAGGCGATTATTTCGCCAAGCGACCGAAATGCAAGGGGCGCAACCTTTGTCGTGTCCAAGGCCTATGGGGACGAAATTCATCCCGATCTGATCGGCGCCAACATCAAATTCGATAAGCGTAAGCAGGGCTATCGCTTTTCCGTGCATGGCTATACGAGTGATGCAGAATTGGAAAACCTCATCAAAGTGTTTTCTCGCCTTAACTAGCCACTTTGAAGATTGTATCTGCCGAAGCTGAAGGGTTAAAATTGCTCTGTTTGATAATTTACAGCCATAGTTGACGAGATTTTTTCAAGCTCGGCGAAGGTGAGCGCGATAGAATCCTTCGCCAGTTTTAATTCAATTGGATCTTTCGTGAGGAAGAGTTTCCCTATTCCAATATGTTCAGCGCCTGACATGTCATTTGCATTCGTGCGTTCGTCCTCATCAACATAGCTGTGATCGTCGGGGTTGTAGGAAAAGGTCCTGTGTTTTTCCTGCTTCCAGAGCACTGACATGTCTTTAGGGCTGGTGACGAGTGTTAAAGCAGGTCCAAGGTCCTTGAAGAATTTTCTTCTAATGTATGATTTAATTCTCTCCCTCATATTACAGACATAGTTATCATACATCCTGTTTGAAAGACGCAGGCTTAATGATACGCCCCGGCCAATATGACCGACCCCGCACCTTCTCCATTCGAAATTTTCCTCGTCACACTTCCGGGACTTGAGGATATGCTTTTGGCGGAGGTGCGGGAGCAGGGGTTTAAGAAGCCGCGCGCCATATCAGGTGGTATCCTTATCCAAGGCGGGTGGTCGGAAGTTTGGAGGGCGAATCTCGTCCTGCGCGGCGCGTCCAAAGTTCTCGTGCGGATTGGGGAGTTTCGCGCCCATCATTTGGCACAACTCGACAAACAAGCGCGGAAATTTCCATGGGCTGACTTTTTGATGCGGGGCCACACAGTAAAGGTTGAAGTCAGCACGAATAAGAAAAGCGAAATTTACCACAGCGGCGCGGCGGAAGACCGGATCGAGCGCGCCATCCATGAAGAATTTGGCGCAAAGATCGCAAGCTCTCTGGCGGAAACCGATGTTCTCATCAAAGTTAGGATTGCGAAAAACCTCGTGATCATCTCACTCGAAACATCCGGAACGCCGCTGCATAAACGCGGGCATAAACAAGCTTTGGGCAAAGCGCCTTTGCGTGAGACCATTGCGGCGATGACCTTGCGGGCCTGCGGTTATAAGCGGACGGAGCCGCTGCTGGACCCGATGTGCGGGTCAGGAACCTATGTGATTGAAGCGGCGGAATTGGCTGGAAACCTAATGGCAGGACGAGGTCGTGGCTTCGCCTTTGAGAAGTTGCTGAGTTACGATGCCGATGCCGTAGAAAAAATGAAAGCTGATTGGTTCACGCGAACCCCGCCGACGCATTTTTACGGTTATGATCAGAACGGGACTGTTATCGCTTCTGCCAAAGACAATGCCGCGCGGGCAGGGGTTAGAGACGCCTGTCAGTTTACGGCGCAACCCCTATCGAAGCTAAAACGCCCAGACGGGCCACCGGGGCTAGTTATCGTCAATCCGCCTTATGGAACGCGTATCGGGAATAAAAAAGCACTTCTCGGCCTCTACAGACAATTTGGGGACATCATGCGGGCTGAGTTTTCTGGCTGGCGCGTCGGACTGGTCACATCGGATGATGCGCTCGCACAAGCGACAAAGCTGCCTTGGGCAAAGACAAGTACCCCAATCCCGCATGGGGGGCTGAAGGTTAAGCTGTATCAGACGAATCGGATTTAAGTTTCGGGATGTCTGAGTCTTTAAGAATATGAT
>CAYZGF010000150.1:0-3212 GCA_964477595.1 uncultured Algimonas sp. | reverse complement strand
TAATATGATTGATAAGCTATGCATAGAGATTCTGACGGGTATAATCACAGATATCGCTACAGGCGTGTTGAACTATTATAATGATTGTCGATCCTCGGCTTATGTAAAATTGAAGGAGGGCTGACGAAATGTGGAAAATTCTCTTGACCACACATTCTCGACATTCAAGGCTATATTCAGCTGTTGAAGAGAGTGGAAGAATATCAATGTTTAAGCATTTTATAGTTGGACTTAGTACTTCAATTTTATTGTTGGCCACGCCTGCATATGCGGATCCAATAAAATTGGAATCTGAAAACATCGTTCTTTATGGAGATGTGAACCCCAAACAGGCTCAGTTGACCGTAAAGAAAATGGAGATTTATCGTAGATTGCTGATGACACTCGGTGGAGTAACTCCAACACCTGATCGAAAAAAGCTCACTATTTACGCATTTGACTCAGACAGTGACTTGAGAAAGTTCACCGGCACGCGCGGGATTGCCGGTCTCTACACGCATGGATATGATGGACCGATAATGTTGACGCCGCTAGCTGATACGAAAAAGCAAGACAGCTTTACTAACCAAGTCGCGCTGCATGAATATAGCCATCATGTTCTTCATGGATATATGGATACTGCTTACCCACGTTGGTATGACGAAGGGCACGCTAATTATCTATCTACATTTACAATGAATGATGGGACATTAATGGTTGGTCGGGCGGCTGCGAAACATGCCCAAGGGTTAATGCGGGGCGGACCAAAATGGGTAGATGTCGAAGACGTAATTGGTGCAATACGGGTTTATCCGTTTGCGGATAAGGGGTCCAAGCGTGGAATATTACTGAATCAATTCTATGCTCAAAGTTGGCTATATGTACATTACCTACATTCCAATAAAGATTTATCAAGGCGATTGGGTTCTTACCTTGATCTTATAAATTCGGGCGAGGACCCCATTAAAGCTTTTGAGAAGGGTTTTGGCATATCACCGAAGAAGTTTCATAAAGCGGCAAAAGATTATTTCGAGGCCGACGAATTCAAGGTTCAACAGTTTAAACCTAAACCTGAATTCTTGTCCGTGAAAATGACGCAAAAGCGGTTGTCGAAAGGAGAGTTGAATTTGGAAATGGCGCTGGGTCAGCGGTCATTTGTCAATAAAAAGACGATCAATAGTTTTGCAAATAAACTAAATTCCTTTGAAAAAGAGAATGGTCAAACGGCTCAGTCTTACGCTGCCAGGGCAACTTATTTCATTAATTCCCAAGAATTTGATACTGCTTTGGACTACGCGCAAGCGGCTTTGTCAAAAGACCCTAATGGTCTGGAACCCTTGAGAGTGATGGGTGACGTCTACTTTCACAAATCTCATGATTTGAAGTTTGAGGATATGGAGCCCACTGAACCACGAATTTTCGAACTTAATGACGATTTGAAAAATTCGATAAAATATTTTTCGGCGGCCTTAACTGAGAACGACGAAGACTATACGTCGGTATCTCATTTAATGGCAATATATGGTGCGTCCGATATTCCTCTGACATCAACAGCG
Organism: uncultured Algimonas sp.; assembly: GCA_964477595.1. GTDB lineage: Bacteria > Pseudomonadota > Alphaproteobacteria > Caulobacterales > Maricaulaceae > Litorimonas. Next base: position 1,677 of record CAYZGF010000150.1, on the reverse strand, counting down.
ATGTTGGCAGCGGAAGTTTATGAGGACGTCTATTGGGATGCGAATGATGTTAACGGTACTTTGAACTTATCAAACATTTTGCTGAAATCAGGCGAGTCGGTTCGGGCGTGCGAGTATTTTAAGACAGCCAAAAAGCAAGCTGAGGGCGATCCTAACAAAGATAAATATAGTTTACTTAACCGCGTTAAACTGTTGGAGCCCAGTTTTTCGGTTAAATGCGATCTGTCTTGATTTGAAAAATGCGTAATTAAACTGAGTGAACCTAATTGTCTGAAAATGAGAGGTAATATCCGGGCTCGCAGGCTGGCACATCCCCTCTCATTTCTTCAAAACGCGTATCGGATAAAATCGCCCTCATCACTAATGGGGCTGAAGGTTAAGCTGTATCAGACGGAGCAGATATGAATGCGTTTTTCTCAGCGATGGAAGCGGTTGGCTTCATACAGGTTGCGGTGGTTTAAATCTTAAAAACCCGTTTTGCATTGTCGCCCAAAAAGAGGTCTTTGATGTCATCGTTCAAGCCAAGACGATCCAAGTGCTCCAATGCTTTTTGAGGAGTAATCATCGGATAATTCGTTCCGAAGAGAACCTTCGTCGCGCCGTGCCCCTTTATAAAGGTAAGGAGTTCTGCGGGATATCGTTTTGCGGTGTAAGCCGAAGTGTCAATATAAACATTCTCATGTTTCGTCGCCACGGCAATCGCTTCTTGCGTCCATGGATACCCGATATGCCCACCAACAATAACGAGCTCGGGGAAATCCAACGCAACTTGGTCTAAATAAATAGGCCGACCGACCTCCGATGACATCAAAGGTCCGGTGTGACCGATTTGCGTGCAAAACGGCACGTCCATTTCGCAGCAGGTCACATAGACCGGATAACCATGGCAGAACACGGATGGCTTTAAAACCCAACTCTTCGACGCAACGCCGTATTTCACGAACGGCTTGCATGGGCTTTGATATATCAACGGAGCCTACCCCGATTAACCTATCTGGATATTCATTGACGAAGCTCGCAACTTCGTCATTGGAAATCATATCCCGTCCCGGGGCCTGCCAAGCAGAAATTAGGCTTTTGCCGACTTTCGCAGCATCCATAGCTGAGATGGTCAGGGAGAGCGGAATATTTTCCGTCGGGGGTTCGGTCTTGTTCCATCTATGAAGCGACGCAAATACGGGGTCCTGCGCGTGTCTCAAAGTCGGGTGCTGTGCCCATGCATCAATAATCATATGCCTGATTAGTCACTTTTTTACGGTCTGTGAAGCGTCGGCATCAAGACATTTTCAAACTTCATCCCTGTTTTGAAAATAAGAAAACTTATCCCTTTCAACCGCTTACCTGTAATCAAAAGAGAATAATCCTCACTTTCCAAAGCTGTGATATATTGCATATGTTCTTTCAAACACGGGACAGGTGAGGCCTCGCTTGCTGGTTTGGGGGACGATGGGTCTGAGCGCCTGAGTGTGAGAACTTGGGACTGTGCCGGGACTTTAGGAGTGAGAGCCGACGCCATGGCCCGAGGCGCGGTCTTTTGTAAAACACTTTTCCCTTCTGGTATCCATCAGAAGACCAACTCTGCGGGCACGTCCTGCTTTAAATTTCCTCTCGGCAGCTCGCTCGATCGGCTGTGAACGCTTCCGCATGGGCGCGTCTTTGTTTTTGTTCACTGACTTC
>CAYZGF010000149.1:1806-5638 GCA_964477595.1 uncultured Algimonas sp. | reverse complement strand
CCGGCCTGTCACGCCGGAGGTCGCGGGTTCGAGCCCCGTCACTCGCGCCATTTCTTTTGAGGTGGAAAGTTCTAAGACATTGAAAAGGCTCGGTTTTAACGCCGAGCCTTTTTCTTTTACCCCATATATAACAAAAATGGGGTAGAAAATTCGTCGGAAATGGGGTAAAGTATCCCCATGAGCGCGACCCATAAGCCAGATCAATACCTGATGGAACGCGCCGGAAGATGGTATTATCAACGCTTTATTCCGGCCCGGTTTCAGCATGTGGATTCGCGCAAACGCATTCGCACTGCCCTGCGCACAAAATCAGTCGACATCGCCCGCCTTAGGCGAGACGCACTAGCTGAAGCAGACGATGCTTATTGGTTGGCTCTTTCGATTGAAGCCGCAGAAAATGGTGGGGTTAGCGACGCTACATTGGAAGCCGAAGAGCACCGCTATGAAGCGGCCCAGGCCCGCGCCATGGCCTATGGGTTCAAATACAAACCTGCTGAGGATCTGGCTAAAGAAGCCAGGGCCGATAAACGGGTCGAACGCCTATTAGAACGGATCGAAGAATTAGAGCGCCAGACCGGTGCCTCGGGTCGCCCGCCGCGTGCGGACACCGAAGCCTTGCTCGGCGGTGTTGAGAAACCTGATAAGCCTCTTGCGGATGTTACGAGTGCCTTTGAGCTTTATGTGTCCGAGATTGCATTTGACGAGCAAAAGAAGAAATCGCCAAAACAGCGGCGCAATTGGGAAAAGACCAAACGCACTTCGATCAACTATTTCATCGATGTGATTGATGATGTGCCGCTCAATGAAATCACGCGCGAAATGGCGCTCGCCTATCGTAGTTGGTGGATCGAGCGCATGATACCTGGCGACGGCGACACAAAGCCTGCTAGCCCGAATACAGCCAACCGGCACATCGGCAATATGCGCAGTCTCTATGACGCATATTTCACGCATATCGGTTCAGAAGAACGGCTAAATCCCTTCCGGAAGATGTTCTTCAAGGACGATCAGGAAACGAGAGTGCCGCCCTTCCTCGATGACTGGGTGCGCGACAAGATACTGGTGCCGGGCATGTTTGACGACCTAAACGATGATCTGCGCCTTATGATCTATGTGCTGATTGAGACAGGCGCGCGGATAAGCGAAATTTGCAATCTTATGCCGGAGCAAATCAGGCTGGATTCCAACACGCCACATATCGAAATCCGCGCGATTGACCGTGAGCTCAAAACTGTAACGTCAAAGCGAGAAATCCCACTCGTCGGTGTGGCTTTAGAGGCCATGCGTCACGCGCGGAACGGCTTTCCACATTACCGTGATCGCGGAGAGCTAGTGTCTGCCAATCTGATGAAGGCGTTCCGTCACCGCGACCTGTTTCCAACAACCGATCATGTCATATATTCTTTCCGTCATGCTTTTGAAGACCGAATGCTGGAAGCAGGTATAGATTTCGGTATGCGCTGCTACCTTATGGGGCACAAAAATCCGCGCCCAGATTATGGCAGCAAGGGCTCACTAGAGTTTCGCCAAGAACTCTTGATGAAAATTGCGCACCCTTATCCCATGGGGCTTGTAAAGCCGTCCAGTGCTATGGTTGAACTTGCCTGACTTTCTCGTCCACAAAAGTTGCGTTTTTGTTGTTTGAAGGTTTTCTAAACTCAGCAAGCTGAGCGCGGCGCGCTTTGCGGGCATCAAGCTCTGCTTTTAGTGTCTCGAAAATAGGCCAATACACTTCGCCATGACATTCAATTGCATTTGCAACCGTTCGCAGTGCCCGGCGCAAACGCGCATCAGAGACAGGGGATGAAGATTTCTGACCCATTGTCAGATTTTAGATGATATGTGCCCGCTCGTAAGATGAGAAAGCGGGTAATAATTTAGGTGAACTTTCAGGCCGAGGGTGGGAATTTCAAGAAACTTAATCATTGCCCTTTGGATATGTCAGGGGAAGCCAACTTATATCTAGGTGACAGCTCACTCGCATCAAAGTCGTTATCAATTCCGACGACATGGCAACCAAACAGAAAATCGTCACCATACCATCTGTTGTCTTTAGCAATAGCGTCTAATGCGAAACGGAAAGTGAGTTGTTGTGACAAGTCTCGCCAATCGTCAGTTAGCATATGAACACCAGACATCCAGTCGTAAACGTAACGACACTCATCGAATACCATGACGTCCATAAACATTTGAGTTGATTTGCCTTCTGCCACGTAATGAAACCGCTCCGCCTGCTTGATGTTGCCGTGAGACGGAAAAGCTAACTGCGCAAAAGCAGGAAAGAAACCAATTTCATCCGTAGGAACGTCGCAAAACATTGGCATCTGCAGCCTATTGGCGTGGTCACCCATTTCACTCATCGCGTCTGACCAAAATGCTTTCTCAGAACGCCACGCATAAAATGCACCGATTACGGTCTTCGCGGAAATCTTGGAATCGGCACTGCCTCCGAGTTGACGTATCCAATCCTTCAGAAACTTCACAGTTGATTTCGGGGGTCGCTCGAAATTCTCATCTGTCGGAAATGCACCACAAGCGCCTAACGTCCATAAGATGGAATAATGATCAGAATCAGTAATTGCGTCTCCATCCATATCGATATAATTGGCATCATCAATTGATGCGTTATCTGTAAAACTAGCCTCATTAAATGCGAGATAGCGAAGAGCGCGTTCAGCGGCTTTCTCCGCATCGACACTAAACAGAATTGGACGAGCTTCTGTCCCATGTAATCGAAGTGTCGGGCTCACTATGGTCGCAATGTCTCTGATATGCCTTGTGATAAACGTCCCATAGAAGTGTTCAAAGTTTTCCAAGACTTCATGGTAAAAAGACTCATCCGGATTGTCATGGTCTCTTAGAACCTTGCCATGACACGAAGGCCCTTCTGATAAGGAACCGTCTGGCCTGTCTAAGAAACATTTCGGATATAGATAGGCAGATACCAACGTCCCAAAGTTATCTGCTGTATCTGCCTTTGTCATGTCGGGCATGGCAAAATTGGTGATTAAGGTGCCTAAAGGCTCAAGAGCACAATAACGGAAAAGATCAACAAGCGCTTGAGTGGTCTGCTGCTGTCTGCTCGGTACAGGGCCGCAAGCATCGAAATATATGATGTCGAACCGCACAGGGGATGACCGAAAGAAGGCCTGTATTTTCATAGGGAGGGCTTTAACGCCCCGAACTGGATTCTCTTTTAGGTCGGTCAGCGTAAACTCGAAATGCTTAGGCAACTCAAAGGCCCAAATGTTTTCAGGTCGGACCCCTAAATCGATAAAAACCTGCAAATCATGGGTCGGCTCCGGCCCAGCAAGGTAGGCAACTTTCAACTCCGATGGGGTCTTTGCCCCAACGAATTGCTTTCGATAAGATTTCCATGAGGCAAAATCGGCTTCATCGCATGCCGATGAGAACGCAGCGTCATGGCCTACGTCACTCTTCAATAATCTATCGCGAACTCGCTCAACATAATCTTCCGGCACTATGGCCGCATCACATCGATTGGTAGTCATCAAGGTGACAGCCCTCTTAATAGCAATAAGCCTCGCCACCTCTTTTGTAGGCTGTGAATAAGTCTGGTCTGTGTTTTTCATCTTTATGGCCCTTTATTTCTTCTATTTATGCGGACCAGACAAAGGTCTTCAGGAAATAAGTGAAAATAATATGGGGTCGGCTATGGGAGCATGAAAGTGTTGGCCCATTTTATCGACAGATTGCGGTCAAAGCAGAAACAAAAGCGCCAAACCCGCCGCCGCGATCCAATCGATTACAACGCAGAACGGAATATACCAGCGGGGCACTTTGGCACCAAACAGACCATTGTGGTGAATGA
>CAYZGF010000149.1:0-1796 GCA_964477595.1 uncultured Algimonas sp. | reverse complement strand
CCAGACGCCATGCAGGAAGAGTGCAACCACGAATATGTAGGGCGACCAAATTGCACCGAGCAGAGCCATCACGCCGAAGAGAGCCGCAATGCAGAGTTCTGTAAGAAAGACCAAAGGGCGGCCATCGCTGGCACCAAAGCCAACATAAGCCCCAGCGATAATGGCAATCGTGATCGCTATGGTTAGGCGACTGATGTCGTCGGGAAGAATAAGATGCGCCGGGATTGCAACCCCGAGCACTAGGGCAGACAGAAAAATGCGGGGAGAAAATTTATGGATATGGGAATCAGCGGTGTGCTGATGTGTTTGCCTCATATCGCTCATCGCTTCAGCTTGTCGAACAAATCGATCAGTTCCGAGACCTTTTCGCGCTGCGCTTCGGCGTCGCCGGATTCAATCGCTTCAGCCACGCAGCTATTGGCGTGGTCTTTGAGAATTTCACTCTCGGCGCGGGCCAGTGCTGATTTGACGGCTTGCATCTGATGGAGAACGTCGATGCAGTATCGGTCCTCTTCGAGCATCTTGATGATGCCGCGGACCTGACCTTCCAGTCGGCGGAGACGGTTGATGGTCTGAGAAGTTTGTTGCATTGACGAATACCCTTACGGGGTATATCTACTGAGCATAGGAGATCACGTCAAATCATGTTTCTGCAAAGCGTCAGACCTGTATTGCTATCTGCCCTCGTCATCCTACTTGGCGTGGCCCAAATCTTTTGCGCATGCGCGAATGCAGACGCATCTGTGCTGAAACATACCGAGCATCAGATGGAGCGATCTGAGGCCGTTCAAGCTGAAAAGCCACATTGCGACCCGAAACATGCGGCTGGCGCTTCACACACAGAAAAGACAGACAAACACAAGCAGCATACCGGCGATCATGAACATGCGGCCGATTGTGCACACTGTAATGATGCCAATGTTCTCGTGGGTGCCAATAATGTCATTTCACCGGTTAGTCTGCCATCGCCAGCTGATGAGGAATTTCTAGCGCCTACCGCCCAAGCATTGCCAGTAACGCGCGCCCTTATGGCGCCGAACGCTCTGGACGGGCTCCGATGGCTTCATCCACCATCCTACACATTGGTAACCCTAAAAATCCGTCTGACGATTTAGAGACCGGCTCGCAGTCATGCGCCATCAACCCCTTGGCGGCGTGTGTCTTGGACGAGTCCGGTCATTTGTTTTTCCCCACAAAATATATGACCAGCTGCGTCCACAGCGATGTTTGGTTTCCCTATCCGTAAGTCAGTTGCCCGCCCTATAGCAGGAAAGACTGCCCATCGGATCGTAGATGTCCTCGCATTGCTGGCGTTCTCTAAAACACGCCCCCTCCAAGCAATTACAGGAATCCTCATTATGACTTTACGTTCCAAAACCGCTCTTCTCGTCCCGTCGCTCGCGCTTATGACGGCGCTTCCGGCCATGGCACAAATGCCGGATCATACCGGCCACAAAATGCCGAGCCATGACATGGCCGGAATGAAACATGACCGCAGCGCTCACATGGTTGAAGCCCTCGCAACAGTCACCGGCATTTTGCCAGATGAGAACCGCATCGGCCTTTCGCACGGCGCTATCCCTGAAGTAAGCTGGCCCGCTGCGACTATGAAATTCCCTATGAGCGACAGCATAGACGTGACAGCGTTCAAACCCGGAGACCGCGTCCAGTTCACCTTGCACCGCGCCAAAAATGGCAGCCTGCCACTTGTCGAATTGTGCCCGACAACGGCCACAGAGATCCAGCCTGGACTTTGCGCAGGCAGAGGTATGATGGACAATGGGAATACCGACCAT
>CAYZGF010000148.1:0-5738 GCA_964477595.1 uncultured Algimonas sp. | reverse complement strand
GGGTCAAATTCCCCGTTATAGAAATCAACTTCAGGCGGCAGCATATCCTGAAGGACAATCGTGTCCGTCTCGACCGGCGTGTAGCCAATATTCTCAATGTCGAATGTGTAGACGACATCATTTCCCGGAATGGCGTAGAGACCTTCACCCAACGGATCCCAAACCGAGACTGATTTAGTCGCCGTCAGTTGACCCGGCGGAATAGCGCAAAAAGGCAGCTCCGCATCAGAGGGTGCAGCCTCATTTGGTTGGCCCTCTGCACCTTGTGTCGAGCCATTTGGTATAAATTCAGTCATTGAGGTCGCTGTAGTCGTGCCATTCGCTCCGCCCGTTGCGATTGATGACCCGGGAACACCACCGGAAAACGCGATGACGCCTCCACCGCCACCACCACCAGGCCCTTCATTTTCATTATTTGTAATAAGCTGATTACCGCCTCTGCCACCCCGCGTGCGAAAACGCACAGTTGAAAGCGAATTCGCTTTGACGATAACAGTTCCACCGGCTCCGCCGCCGCCCGGCGCATCATTATGTCCTGCGCTCGTATTTCTTCCCGCCTGACCATTTGAATTGATCTGCCCGGAACCTGTGACCGTATCCGCGATAATAAAAACCAAGCCACCGCCGCGTCCACCTGCACCTGCGGCACTATTATTGCCATCCCCGGCCCCGCCACCACCGCCGAAGAATAAACGTCCAGCGGCTTGATAGGTCAGAGGACGACCGCCAAGTCCGCCAACCTCACGGCGAAAGTCATTTCCCCACCCGGAGGCACCCGGGGGTAACGTCAGCGCATCTCCATTTCTGGCATAGGTATATCCACCTCGACCCCCGCCCGAGCTCACCGTCAAAGATGTCAATGTACCATCAATATCCCAAGCCGAGTCCCAAGAAGCAACGGACCGATCCGGATTACCCTGCCCGTTCCAAGTCAGGCCATTGTTACCATTGGCGCCACCGCCGCCACCCGCATTATGTGCGTTACCGCCGCCGCCGCCGTTTGCCGGTGCACCGCGATTATATCGTCCGCCCGGATAGTCATCTTGGAACCCGGCAATACTCTCGCCTTTCTCAGCCCCACGCGCCGCATTCGTACTGACATATTCTGCGGGGCCATTTATATTGGGGGGCGTTGTTAGGTTATCTACGACCCCGCCGCGAAATCCCCTTGAATTCGCATGAATTGAACCATTTACGGTTAGGACGTCTTCTACATGAAGTGCCACGACGCCTCCTGTTGATCCATTCCATAAATCTGATCTTATAGAACTGCCCGAGTTCACCGTGAGGGTTGTCGCTTGTGGAACCCGAATGACTTGAGCGCGGTTTACATCATATGAATAGCTCAATCCGCCACAGGCTCCGCCATAGCCTTGTAAATTTATGGTACTCCCTGAAATCGACTCCACAGTCTGAAATTCATAACGACCTGCGCTGTTCAAATTCGTTACGGCGCCATAAGCCGCACTGTCGACACTGGAAATTGAAGCGCCTTGCGCTTGGTAAATCATAATCAGATCGCCGGCCTCCAGTGAAGGCAAATCAGTTGCCAAGGCACTTACGGGGATGGTTGTCTGTCCGGCCAGTAAGCCGCCTGCGACCTGCCCATATTCATTCAGAACCGTATTGGATGTCGAGACAGTAATTGGCCCGTCCTTGCCTGGTGTCTCCGCCTGAGCCGCAGTCATGACAAAACATGTCAGCAATACTGACGCGCGGCACCATTTGATTGATTTATTTAAAGCGGAACCGCTCATCCGTTCATTCACATCCCTTGGAATGTGAAGACGATAATATTTGAAGGTTAATTCGCCTTGAATGTTTTACCGTGCATGTCAGCCTGTTAATATTCGGTTCAGCTAAGTCTCCGGATCACCATCCGCGAAGCTCCAGACACACGGGACTTCGTCCAGCTCGCGCTCATAATAGGCCTGAAACCCCGGCATTTTGACCTGATTGAGGAAGGCGGAATAGGCCATATAACTGACGAGAAAGCGTAAATCTGACGCCCATGGCGGCATGAATTTCGGGGACTCAATCCGGTCTTGGCTGGCGAGTTGTGCCAGTGCCGGGATATCTTCAATATCCAGCTTCCCGACAAACAGAACGCGGATTAAATCCGACCGTCGCAGTTTCACCGCCGTTCGGATGAAATTGTGTACACGCAACAGACCGTTCAAATAGACTTGGTCTTTCGTAAAGGGCGCTCCGCCTGAAATCACGCCGCCCCGAAAGACTCGACGCGTATTCTCATAGGCCTCTTCGCGGCTGGCTGCACGCGGCACGAAGAAATCAAAAACCTCCTTAAAATCCGCCCCTTCAATCGCCATTTGGATCGCGAGAACGCGGCCTGACAAACGCCGAAAACGCCGCGGGTCCATATTGCCCGTTATGACCTCTGCAAAGACGGCAAGTCCCTCTTGGATTTCCGTCGTCCCGGGATGACCGCGTTTCAATATCGGGAAGTTTTTCTGTAACCGCCCATTCAACCCCGTTGCCGAATGCACGAGCGCTTCATGGTGTAAGAGTTGATCAACATCCTTATCCGTGAACTGCGCATCAGACCGCACACGAATGCGCTTGGACGATGCCGCCGCTTTGGACGACACGTCATCCGCTACCAGAACATCCGGCGCGTCATCGCCGAAATAATGTTCCAGCTTGCTTTCCAAAGCTTCCGCAAAGCTTTCCGCATCCAACTGCTCCTCGAATCCCTCGACCACCAGCTGATCAAAATCGATCCCGTCCAGCGTGGCATCCATATGTTTGGCGAGGCTCAAAACTTGGGTCGTCTTATCCAGCATCTGATCGGTCGGTTGCCCATATAGCGCCGCAGAATGGGTAAAAAACGCCGGCGTTTCGCGCGCATCAAGCATGTCTGCCGTTGTTTCCAAGGTCGCGCATAAACGCCCCAACCATTGCATTACGACATGATCGCCGTCGATTTGTTGGCGCGCATGTAAGATCGCCTTCCGCGCGTCCGACGTCTCGACGGATGGATATTCAGGATTTGGCAGGGTGCCGCGGGTTAAAAACGCATTCCGCATTTCCCCGTCCCAACTCAAAGAGGAGAGAACCCGTAAATCTCCGGCGGCGCTATTTAACGCTTCCGCCGCCTTTTTTGCGGAGTCGAGTTGTGAATCCGTAAGAGCCGTCATGGGATCAGTGGTCGCAAGCCCGCTCGCTCAAGTAAAGCCGAGAAACGCCATATGACGACCCTAAATATCGTCAATTTGGACAGCCCGTCCCGAGTGTGGTAAGAAGGACTACAGGGAGAGATTATGAGTGTAAGAGATATATTGGCAAATAAAGGCCACGACATTTATTCCGTATCGGACAAAGCCATTTTGCGAGAGGCAATATCGCTGCTGAATGAGAAAAATATCGGGGTTGTCCTCGTCACTGATGACGCAGGTAAACTGGCGGGAATTTTATCCGAACGCGATGTAATCCGAAAATCCCTCGCGCAAGAGACAGGCTTTCGAGCGGAACGGGTCACGAAATATATGACCAAAAACGTCTTCACCGTCACATCCGAAGCCAGTGTGGATGAGGTGATGGGGATCATGACAAATTCCAAAATCCGTCACGTTCCGGTTCTCGATGGTGACGAAATTAAAGGCCTCGTCTCCATCGGCGACGTCGTAAAACGCAAAATCGCCGACGCAGAAAACGAAGCCGCCATGATGCGGGAGTATATTGCTGCGGGGTGACAAGCCATTGGCTAAATCCGTATTTAGGGAGAGATAATCACCAATACATCTGCGAAAACTTGCAAATTTATATAAATTAAGATGCAGATCCGGCTGAGTGACCATCTCTTAAATTCTGTCTCAACTCTCTGAGAACCCTAATTGTAGTTTGAATATCTTCATCGGAAATCGTTCCCGCGGCGGTCTTAGGTATACCAATTATTGGGGGAATCAGACGATTTCTCTTCGCTAACCCCTCCTCCGTCAATTTGACAATCTTTTTCCGAACGTCATTTTTGTCCGGCTCCCGGCGCAAAAAACCAGCTTTACACATTTTCTGAATCTGCTGCGAGGCAACGCTTGGCGTCATAAAAGCGAGTTCAGCGATCTCCTTTTGAGTATACCCTTGCTCAGGCCAATCGATACGCAGGATGTGAAAAAACCCAACGGTCAGATCTTTTTGCAATAAAGTAGAAATGAGAGCATTTTCAAAAGCTCTGAAAGTTCCTCTAATTTCGTAAGCAAGATTACCTCGAGACGGTTCGGGAAATTCAGGCATAGACTTTAGGCTTTCGAAGTACAAATTATTGGGAATTGGCGCGAACTAGTTAGACAAACCTACAAATAAAATGATTTTCTAATGAGTAAAGCCCTTAAAGAATGCAAAATATGCATTACCTTTTTAGTGTTGCGCGACAACAATACATGTGATACAACACTATTATAAGTTGGGTGCAAAACTATTCGAGTCTACTCTCCGCATAGGACGCTATAATGGGAATCAATATAAATGAAGCGGCCGAGGCAGCTCCCTATCACGGTACAAAATTTGTTAAAAAAGACGTACGAAACGCCACGGAAGTGGACGTCTTTGTTGGTAAGCAGCTAAAAGCTCTGCGGAAAAATGCAGGCATGAGCCAAACCAATCTGGCGGAACAGGTCGGCGTAACATTTCAACAAATTCAAAAATATGAACGCGGAACAAATCGTATCGGTGCGAGCCGACTTTGGGCTTTTTGTCAGGTCTTTTCAGTGAACCCCAATCAGTTTTTTCAAGGGCTAGATACCGATCTAGGATAATTCAGCACTGACGCTAGAATAACAGATACGGCGATATCGCAATAAACCGTCCCGATCATAACTAAATTATCCAGTCACATTTCGTAACAGTGCTCTCAAAATGGGACGAAACCTATCTCCGCTCACCTCTTAAAAGCACTCACTGTAACTGCATTTCCAGACTCTAGAAGACTATTAGGGATAACGCATTGTTTGAATATTACCGAGAACAGAAATCTTGCTATGGACAATAAAAATAGGTCCAACATTTTGGCTGAATACAAAAAACACGTAGGTCTGTTCAGACTCTCGCCTCAACCGCTCATTGCTGCGAAACAGTTCAATTGTGAACAAAAGCCCGACCTTGTTCCGCGAAGCGTTATTAACTTGCATTGAACATGAAGAAAGAAATAGCTGAAATCGAAGCTCTCTATGCAAAATATGATGCACTGTTCGGGACGACACCGTCCGAGAGTTTCGCACGCCGCATCCTGACGCATTCTGATCTAACATTATTGGCGAGTATCGAAAATTTGCTTACCTATGAGGCAGCATATTCAATATTGGTTCCAGTTCTTAACGATGTTGTTGCTGAGGCCAATCTAGCCACGTCAAAAAGCGCACTATAATCTTCCTATTCCTCGCGTAACACAGCGCAATATCCCGCTCGACCTTCCGATTTCGCTTTGGATCGGAATGATAAAATTATGATTTAGTCAAATGTATATCCCCATTTCTGAAAATCGAAAATCATTCTATTTCAGCTGGTTACAAGGTAACTCAAGAGAATAATCCTCACTTTCCAAAGCTGTGTTATACTGCACATGTTCTTTCAAACACGGGACAGGTGAGGCCTCGCTTGCTGGTTTGGGAGACGGTGGGTCTGAGCATCGGCTAGTGAGATAGCCGACTGTGCCGGGACTTTTGAGTTAGATCCGCCGCCATGGTACAACGCTGGCCAAAATGGTGGGACAGACGGGCCGCTTT
>CAYZGF010000147.1:1647-5791 GCA_964477595.1 uncultured Algimonas sp. | reverse complement strand
GTGGAGTGATGATTATGAAGAAGAAATATGTTCGTGTTGGGTTTACGCCCGCTCACAAAAATGCCTTCAGCAGACATAAGAGATCTATCATCGTCGGGTTTGACCTTTTCAGCTTAACTATTGAACACACCAAAACAAATTGTATGTTGATATGAATAGGCAACAGAGGAATTGCAATATCTATGAATGAAGAATTCAATCGCTTTTTAGCCCGTCTTGCAGAAGATCTGGAGTATATCCAAATCGGCTTTCAAGAATTCTCGAGCTCAGAGCTCTATATTTCTGATCCTATGGACCAAGCCCGACTTCCTATTTCCGAGCCCATTGTACCGGGGCGTTACCCTCTCTTTGTATCTCGCAAAAACTGGGCTCATAACAGTAGAGTTGACCCTTCGCCTTATAATGCGAGATTTGAAGTCTGGTTCAGTGATGCTGAACCAACTCAATGGGAACAGTTAATCAACGAAGACCATCATGCATATAATAATGAATTTAGCGCCGAGTTTGGGTCGATGGCCTTCCTCGACAAACCCCTTATGGACTGCTTGACGCCGATTAACAAAGAGAATGAACTTTTTGAAAAATACTTGTCTCGTCAGGCTTACAACGATCATACGCCGCTTCCCTATGCCGAAGTGAAGTTAGACGGGAGGCATCGCTTTTTTGTCGTGGAATCAGGTAGAGGCAACGGCACGTATTGCGCCTTTGCGGGCCGAGATGATTCGGGGACTCTTTTGCGCATCAGTGTGGATTTTGAACTATAACGGCCTCGTGGTTTGAACGGGTATGTTGAACAGGCATCTCCACACGAGTGTCTTGTGTGGATGGCTCCCTTTTTGCAAGTTCTTTTTGACGTTTCGACATGCCTCGGTCTGGTACTGTCCTGTGTCCGGCCTGTTGATGCGGCATGTTTGCCACTGGCCATTATGGTTTCCGCGAGTTGAGTCCCATTCCTACTTTCGGACTTTTTATGTCCCTGACACTCGTGGGTTTTCTCAACTCCCGGACTGACCCGGATTGCCATAACGTTTCATCGTCCTTGCAAGTCTGGTGTTCTTATCTCCTGTTATCTATTGTACTGGTTAGGCAGCATTTGGCTGTTTGTAAGGTTCGCCCCGTGAGAGCACCGCCCAGACAATACTGGCTGTCTTATTGGCCATGGCCACAGTCGCAAGCCGGGTTGGCTTCTTATCTAAAATGGAGGCAGTCCAAGGATCAACGCGCTCTGGGTAATATTTAGCGGCTCGCACACGTGACGTCATGCCGGTGACCAACAACTTTCTCAGATATTGGTTGCCCATCTTCGAGATACGGCCAAGTCTCTCTTTACCGCCAGAGGATTTATTTAGCGGTGTCAGTCCAACCCAAGCCGCAAAGTCACGGCCTGTTTTAAACTGTTCTCCACTGCCGATTGTCGCAACAATCGCAGACGCATTGACAGTGCCGATACCAGGGATCGTTTCTAGCAACTTCACGCGCGGATCCTTACGGGCGGTCTTAAATATCTCCTTCTCTAAGACCTTAATCCTGGCATCAAGATCTAATAACTTATCACACAAAGACGCGATGACACTCTGAGCCATATCTGGCACCTCCAGCACATCACCGTCCTTTAACGCCTGTGCAAAATCACGGATGTAGTTCAGTCCCTTGCGCACGATGTGACCAAACTCTCCGATCAGGCCGCGGATAACGTTTGACAATTGTGTACGTTGCCGGATCATCAATTCTCGTACTCTATGTTGGCACAGCATGGCCTGTTGTTCTGGCGACTTGATGGGCACGAACCGCATGTTTGGGCGCGTGGCCGCCTCGCAGATCGCTTCTGCATCTGCCGCGTCTGATTTACCACGCTTCACATACGGTTTGACGTAAATCGGGGCAATCAGCCGAACATCATGCCCGAGCTTTGTAATCTCACGCGCCCAGTAATGGCTTGAACCACAGGCTTCCATACCGACAAGACAAGGCGGCTGTTTCTCAAAGAACTTCAATAGCCCCGCCCGGCGAACTGATGTGCCCCAGCTTTTGTAGACACCTTGTTACTTCATTTTGTTGCCATCTCAAATTCAACGGGTGACAACATCCCATTGTTAGCATGCCTGCGTTTTGGATTGTAAAATATTTCGATGTAATCGAACACGTCCCGACGGGCTTCTTGGCGGGTTTTGTAAGTTTTTCTCCTGATCCTCTCAGTTTTGAGCAGATGGAAGAAGCTCTCCGCGACCGCATTGTCGTAGCAGTTCCCACGCCGGCTCATACTGGCTTCCAAATTGTGATCGGTTAGAAACTCCCGCCACTCATGGCTCGTAAACTGTGAGCCTTGATCCGAATGCACAACGACTTTGTCAGTTGGCTTGCGCCGCCAAACGGCCATCAAGAGGGCGTTCAATGCTAGTGATGTTTGCATGCGTGAGTGCATCGACCAGCCGACAACTTTACGGGAATACAGATCGATGACGGCCGCCAGATACAGCCAACCTTCATGTGTTCGGATATATGTTATATCAGTCACCCAAACTGCATCAGGCGCGCTGACGTTGAAGTCCTGTTGCAAACGATTAGCCGCTACGACAGCAGGCTTGGCGCCATACTTGCCCGGACGGCGCTTATAACCGACTTGGGCCCGCAGGCCTTCGCTTCGCATGAGCTTTGCAACCGTATTAGGCGCGCAGCGCTCGCCCAGGCTCAGCAGGTCGTGATGGATTTTACGATAGCCATAAACGCACCCGCTCTCGAGCCATGATTGCTTGATAAGTCCCGTGAGGCGGCGCCTTCGCTCAGCTTGGCCCGATAATCCATTCTTTAACCACGCATAGAAACCACTGGCATGAACGCCGAGCACGCGGCACATCGCCTGCACGGAAAACTCCGTCCGGTGCGCCTTCATAAAGGCGTACTTCACCCGTGGTCCTTTGCGAAGTACACCGTGGCCTTTTTTAAGATGTCACGCTCCTCGGTGACACGCCGTAGCTCCGCTTTCAGTCGCTTGATCTCACCTTGCTCCCCGGAGTTGCCCGTAGTGTCAGGCGCATCGCCATAACGCTTCACCCAATCGTAAAGCGACTTCGTGCTGACACCTAGCCGACCGGCAACCGATGTCACGCTGTGATCCTTCGCCGTGACCTGCGCCACAGCCCCTAATTTAAACTCTTCTGTATACCTAATACGACCGCCCATAAGACACTCTCCTTGCTTCCAGTTTTACCTTGCAAGGTGTCTACAAAGCTAGGGGCACATCAATTAATTACAACAATCTTTTTTGGGTTTTATTATCAATGAGCGCTATTGCGGCCCTCTCTAGTGTAAAGTCTTGCAACTCTAGGGACTTGCACCCATAATTCATATGGAGTGTGTAAGGACCCACATCTCGGCACCGATACCCTTGCGGTAATTCTTTGACGTCAACTCCAGCGCGCTGCGCGATACCCTTTAAAATGCGGATCATCGCCTCGCTATCGGGCCAACCTGTCAGGTAATGTAAGTTACCTTTATTGAAGTGCGCAGGCGATCCATCGTCGCCTCTTTCAATAATATTCAGAGAGGTTTCGACCTGCTCACGCCAAATATAGAACTGCCCTCCACCTTCAAGATTGATGGGCGCGGATGGCCGCAAACTTTCAACGGATGTCACCTTCGCCTCAAAATCATCCAAATTTGGCGGCAGCTTTTGCGGGATCTGAAAATTCGGCGTTTTAGAGCCCGTACGAGGCCCCATCAAGACCTGTCCCCCGAAATTTTCCAGAGCCGAGGTCAACGTATCATTCCAAGTAAAAAGTCCCGGTATAAGAACCAACTTTCGGTCGCCAAAACCCTCACTATCGGCAGGCAATATGTCGATGGACAGTCCTAATTTGCGTAAAGCAGAATAGATTTCATAAACAAGACGGAAATAATCAAAGTCACGACCTTGTGGTTGGATTTCCCACGCCCAAGCCGAGACATAATCAAATATGAGCGCGACATCAGCTTGCTTGGTATTTAGGTCATCAAGACTTTCTATCTCCTCGGCGACTTTTAATATTTCACCATAATAGTCAGAAAACTCACCGTCGGGCCGTTGTTATCCAGAATGCATTTGCTCTTGCGCAAAGGGGGCTTGCCGCCATCTAAAATAACTCACTACATCAGCGCCATGTGCTAT
>CAYZGF010000147.1:426-1637 GCA_964477595.1 uncultured Algimonas sp. | reverse complement strand
TTTGGATTATAAGGCGCCCAATTTACGGGCCCTGGCTGCTGCTCCATCACCCACCATTGGCCACGACCCACAGCTCTGTATAGGTCATGGTGAAACGCCTGAAAGTCCGGATCACCTTGCCGCATAAAATGGTGCTTAAACGCCTCGTCATGATCAGAACGGTCTTCGAGAAACCCCAGCGGATAGCTATCCCAACTTGCAATATCCAGATCTTTTCCGACCTTAAAATGATCAAATTCCGTAATCCGGCCCATATAGT
This sequence comes from uncultured Algimonas sp., assembly GCA_964477595.1. GTDB lineage: Bacteria > Pseudomonadota > Alphaproteobacteria > Caulobacterales > Maricaulaceae > Litorimonas. The sequence continues at coordinate 1,378 of CAYZGF010000147.1, read as the reverse complement.
TATGAATAAGCGGAGCGTCAGTGTGAGCTCGCAATGCATCTACTTGAACCTTGTTGAACGCCACAACCTCATCCGAGGCAAAACGGCGATAATCCATCACGTGGGCAGGGTTGGCTTCTGTAACTGTCAAATTTGGAAGCTCGATCTGCTCCCATGAATTATATTCCATGGACCAAAACACGTTACCCCATGCAGCGTTTAAAGCTTGGACATCTCGATAGTTTTCCTGAAGCCATGCTTTGAAAGCGGAGATAGCGGATGCGCCATAAGATAGGACCGTATCGTGGCAACCATATTCATTATCGATTTGCCATGCTTTTACATAAGGGTTTTGACCATAACGTTCCCCCATGAGACCTGCTATGCGAGCACATTCCTTGCGGTAGTCCATATGAGAAAAGCAATAATGACGGCGGGAGCCGAATTTTCGAACATTCCCGTCTTCGTCTTGCGCCAACATATCAGGATATTTGTCTATCATCCAACGCGGCGGGGTTGCCGTAGGGGTGCCCAGAACGACCTTAAGTCCGGCGCGTCCCAGAATATCTATTGCGCGATCCAGCCAGTCCCAGCTTAAAACGCCGGGCTCAGCTTCCATACGGCTCCAAGCAAATTCACCTATACGCACCCAAGACAATCCCATCTCCCGCATCCGGCGCGCATCCTCTTCCCATTGTGCCTCGGGCCAATGTTCAGGGTAATAACACACGCCGAGTTGCGGAGAAAATGGCCTCATGGTCGGCTCGCCCGGCTAAATACTTCGCGCGCATCCCACTCGGCCTTTTTCTCGAACACGACGCGGTTTAAAAGAAGCGCCAAAATAACCATAGAAATGAGATTAATCGCCATAAGATGGATATAGTGCAAGCCAACACGCTGCGTTGTCAGGTCTGCATTTATAGCCAGTGGGTTAAGCATCCAGAAATAGAATAGCACGCCAAAGATAACAGAA
>CAYZGF010000147.1:0-416 GCA_964477595.1 uncultured Algimonas sp. | reverse complement strand
ATAATCATAGCCCGCGCATCTACATTTTTGAATAACACGCCCACGATAAAAGCCGAAAGGATAGGCATAGACAGCAAGCCATAAAGTGTCTGCACCGTATTGATGAGGCTGTCTTGAGTCGCGAAGAACGGCACTAAAAGCAGGCTAGCAATGACCATGACAACAGACACCCATAATGAGAGCCGTTTAATGTTTGGCGCCTTATTTACATAGGTTTCGTGAATGTCACACACCCAAAGCGCGGCTGATGCATTTAGAATAGAGTTAAAAGTCGTCAAAATCGCAGCCAGAATGGCCGCTGCAAAAGCACCAGACAAGAATGTTGGGAGAATGTCGCCGACAAGCTGACCATAAGCCATGTCATTTTCAATACGGCCATAAAGCTTATAAGACACAATGCCCGGTATCACGATGAT
>CAYZGF010000146.1:0-5798 GCA_964477595.1 uncultured Algimonas sp. | reverse complement strand
ACTTGCGCGCCGAGGCTCACAGGTGTGACTTCATGCAGGCTTCCATCGGATTTGCCCTTGCCGCGCGGCGTACGCACCGCATCATATATATAGGCTTCGGTCATAATCTTTCCTCTCGCATAAGCTTTGATTGTTCTATTTTGAATACGTTTCAATCTGGCAGGGGAAGGCATTGCCGCGATAGACTCGTATTTCGACTTGGGGTGCAGTTAACGTTCACGTTAACGTAACGCAAGGGGCGATGGATGAATTATGTGTGTTCGGATTTGATGGAGTGAGACTATCGAGCAGCAAAGTCTTACTGCACGTTACATCATTTGCGGAAAATGAGAGAAAAATTGGGATATTCGAATCATGTTTATTAGGTGCCATTTTGCTAAACCGAACACGATTCAGTCGGCTCGTGGGTCTGTTTCGATGATTAGATGTTTAATCCAGTTTAAAATAGACCTCGATTTCAACAAGAAAGCCCTAAAAACCTCTCAAAACCCACCCATTTGAAGGGGGTTGATCGTAGGCTGTACAATTGCGCTAAATCAAATGATGTTCTGCGTAGCCTACAGGCTATAAGGGGGCGTCAATGAATCGGGTTGTAGAGATTGCTGAATTAAAATCTGACTACGAAACGCCGACGGTTTCAAGTTTGATCGAACTATATGACGGCGTGCTGGACGAGCTTCGGGCTTGTGCAGATGTTAATCCTCTAGAGGATGATAATAGTGAAGAAACCGACCTTCGTGAGAGCGTGCTACTTGATCTTGAAGAAAGTCTCTTAAACGACGCCGCAACTATTGAATCTGAGAGCAACGAAGACATTTTGGGCCTGATTGAGATGTGGGGTAAAGTTAGAGATGTTACTGGGGAACAAGAACCAACACCATCAGACCGCATCGCGATGAATATTTTCCGTCATATAACTGGTGTTCAATTGTCCAAAGACTGAAGATTGAGCTTTCAAGGCAACTGTCACGCGGTCTGATGCATTAAACTTCAAAAATATACGCTTCACGTGACCAGCTACTGTATTCGGTGAAATCCCAAGAATAAGTCCGATCTCAGGATTGGTTTTACCAAAGGTTATGAGTTCCAGAACTTCACTTTCACGTTTTGTGAGATCAACGCGTGCTCGTAAAGACTCCACCAACAAGCAGTAGCGGATATGGATTGCTTGGAAAATAGCCTGAATTTGCCAGAGGAAAATCTCATCATAATGTTCACGTGGTTGGTTGAAGGCTAAATAGATATAACCGCGTTTTTGGAGTGGGCCGAAGAGTGGTGAAAGAATTCCGTCTCCAAGGTGGTTCATCGCCAGTTCTACTCTATGTTTTCCTTGTCCGTCCGCTAAGGCATCCACTTTTCGAAGATCAGACAGCCAGTAGGGTCGGGATTGGCTGAAAATATAGGCCATTACCGGATCAGTTTTTGTGCCTTTTCGTCCGAGGTAGTCCAAAGATTCTTTATCAAGTCCCTTTGACCAATACCGATTTAACTGATGGTAATCAGGTGTACCGACAGCCGGGATGTGATGATAAATGCCATACTTATATGACGTCAGGTGATGACAGCGTTTCGCGAGGTCTTCAACGTTATCAGCCGTTGTAACAGCCTGCATTATTTCCAAGAACTCTTGGTCACTTACTTTTTTATTCAGCCCTATCACTGGTGGGTGTCCCAAATCGTATTTTTAACTCACATTAAATAAACATCTCATTTTAAGATTGGTTGCCAAGAATAAAGTTGATATTTCAAAGACCTTTCTAGGTTTTTGGATAATTAAAAGGTTGATAGTTCAACGACATATTTGTGACATGTGTTAAACTGGCGCTGGTTCAGTGGTGAGAGCTAATCAGAGCGGTTTTATGCACAGCAATTTCGCCATGATGATTGTGAGTGCGGAATAAATTCCTATTATTATGTTTGTATCCGATTGGGCCACATGCGGATGTCTTCATTTCAACGGAGTTCCGTCATGGCCCAACCGCATATCCTATCCTTCAAAACCCAAAAGCGGGTGATCGCGTTACGTGAAAAGGGACGCGGGACGCGGTGGAATGAAACCGGGCGTTATGAACCTGAAACGCGTGAGCAAACAGATGAGGACTGGGAAGCTTTACCGGAGGAGGATCGCAAGGCTCGGAAAACGACTGTCACGAATGAGCGTCCAAAAACGATCATAAATAAAATCAACTCGCCTTATGTTGCGATGGAGCGGTCAATCAATCCCTACCGCGGATGCGAGCATGGATGCTCATACTGTTTTGCGCGCCCAACCCATGCCTATCACGGAATGTCGCCGGGTTTAGACTTTGAAACAAAGTTGTTTGCTAAACCTGACGCTGCGCAACTCCTTACAAATGAGCTGTCTAAACCTCGTTACCGCGTCATTCCAATTCAGATCGGCACGAATACGGATGCGTATCAACCGATTGAAAGGGAGAAGCTCATTATGCGCGGTATCATGCGGGTCCTTCATGACTTTAATCACCCTGTTTCAATACTGACCAAGAACGCGCTTATATTGCGTGATCTTGACCTGCTGGCACCAATGGCCGCCAAGGGGATCACCCGCATCATGATATCTATTACGACCCAAGATCGACATTTGGCTAGGGCAATGGAACCCAGAACGTCGACACCTGACAAGCGATTTGATGCTATAAAGCGCCTTGCCGAAGAGGGCATTCCGACGGGCATTATGTTGGGACCGATGATTCCGGGACTAAACGACAGTGAGTTGGAGGGCATCATGGCCCGCGCCTCGGATCTGGGAGCTACCTTTAGCGCATTTACAATTCTCCGCCTTCCGCAAGAGGTCGCGCCGATATTTAAGGCTTGGTTAGAGGATTTTGCACCAAATCGCGCACGGCGTATTTTGCATCATATCCACGTTATGAACAATGGACGTGATTATGATCCGTCATGGGTGCGTGTGGCTGAACCCCGAACGCCCTTCGCAAAGTTGATATCGCAGCGATATCGCATGGCGCAGAAGAAATACGGAATAACGCCGCGTGAGCAGCGTCAACCGCTACGCCGTGATCTCTTCCGAATACCCGCCAGTGTAAGCGGGCAGGGCGATTTGTTTGGGTGATGAGACTGTATGATAATAATCCGACTATGGATAGTTTTGCGGACTGACACGAAAGGTTCACTTGCGGTTTGTTACTAAAACGCCCATATCGCCATTATCGAGAACAGGCCTGACGACCCGGCCAGATTTGACGTGACACAACGTGACGCCACACTGAGTACGCTTTGCATACCTTTTTCGAGACTCCCGTGGGCTTCCCTTCGAAGTTCACATTATGACGACGTGAAAGGAATTATACATGTCAGACGAAATGAAGGCCGGTACGGTCAAATTTTTCAACACTACTAAAGGCTTCGGCTTTGTTCAGCCGGAAGATGGCGGCGGAGACGTTTTTGTCCACATCACAGCGCTTCAGCGTTCCGGTATTCAAGGCCTGAATGAAGGTGACAAAGTGATGTTCAACACAGCCGTAAATGAGCGGACTGGCAAAACAGCCGTTGAGAACATCTCTATGGCGTAAGCCGATTTCAAGGCAAACGTCTTGATGATTGAATAGAGGCCCTGCACGGAATTCCCGTGCAGGGCCTTTTTTGTTGGGTTATGACGATTAAAACTCTGGGGAGAGACATATGACATCGACGACATTTTTGACACCAGTTTTGGCGCTCATTATCTGGACGCTCTTGATTTGGGTGTTGATGTACGCCCGCCGCATTCCGGCGATGCAAGCTGCAAAAATTGATCCGGAAACCGCGAAGTCACCGGATGGAAAATGGAAGGAAGAGCTTCCACTATCGGTCCAGGCGTCTGCGCATAATTATAATCATCTCTTGGAACAGCCGACGATTTTTTATGCTCTGATGTTTTACGTTACACTGACGGCGCAAATGTCGACGCCAATCTTTTATGCGGCATGGGCCTATGTCGCCTTGCGGGTCCTTCATAGCTTCATTCAGGTAAGCTCAGGCAAAGTTATGCTCCGTTTCTCCGTTTTCACGCTCTCAACCTTGACCCTGATTGGCATGGTTGTGTTGACGCTTCTGTAGGAAGATCATGTCTGTTTTATTATTTGTTACAGCCGAGTTTCACGACAAATCCGAATATGATCGTTATGTCGAGCTTTCGACGCCGATTTTTATTCGCGAAGGCGTGAATGTGATTGGGAATGATGAAGACGCGAAATTCTTCGACCTGCCGGGTGATAAGGCTGTGTTGCTGGAATTTCGTGACAAGGACCATATGAAGACCTTCTTCGCCTTGCCGGATTACCAAGCGGCGGCCAAACACCGCGATGCCGGCGCAACCATGCGTATGGTCCGTTTTAGACGGATGCCCGGCTCTTGATAATTTTTATTCGGTCGTTTCTGGAACCGCCCGCAGTAACTATGCACGCGGCTAAATTTCATTATATGTGGATCTCATGAGATATATAAGTCTGCTTCTAATCGCGTTTTTAACAGTCGCCTGTGCTTCGGGGACACATGTTCCGTCTGCACTTGCAGCAGAACATCCTGAGGCCCGCCCGTTTGCCCCCGATCCTGCCCTGGTGGCTCAGGAGGCCGTAGATGAGGCATTGGCTCGTGCGGCTGCGTCCGGGAAGCATGCTATCATCGTTATGGGTGCAAATTGGTGCCATGATAGCCGTGCTCTGGCGGGTTGGTTTGAAACACCGAGATTTCAAACCTTGCTCAATGAAAATTATGAAGTTCGCTTTATCGATGTTGGGAAGAAAGACCGGAATATCGATATCGCGCAACGTTTTGGGATAGATAAAATCGTCGGTACGCCGACTATTGTTGTCACGGATACGACAGGCGAAGTTTTAAATCTGGACACGGCGCCGACATGGCGAAATGCGGCCAGTCGTTCTGAAGATGATATTTTCGAGTACTTTCAGGATCTGGCCCCGAAATAGGAGACGGCAATGTTCATGGGTCATTACGCGCCTGCGGTTTTTGATACTCAACGCGGCAAAAGTATCGTTCTCGTCCCCGTTTGGATCGCGTTTTTAGCCGTCCAATTCATGGATATCATTTTCGCCCTTCTGGTGATGTTCGGGATTGAGGGTGAAACACGCATGATTGATGGGGAGCCTTATTTTACAATCCCATATTCTCATAGCCTTATTACCTCATTAGGGTGGGCCGCGCTGGGAGGGCTGATTTTTAAGCTCGCGTTTCCGAAGGCGGGCGCAAAAGGCTTTTGGGTCGTGTTTGGACTCGTCTTTTCGCACTGGGTTTTTGATCTCATTGTCCACCGTCCTGATTTACCGCTCTGGCCGGGAAGTACGACAGAGCTAGGCTTGAGTATTTGGAATTGGCCTTATCTCGCCTTCGCGCTTGAAATGGGCCTTCTCTTGGCAGCTTTCATCTATTGGATGCGTGTCACAACTGGACCCAAATCTAGCGTCATTGGTCTGTCTGTCTTATTCGTCTTTATGGGCCTTCTGCAGTTCACCTTTATAACTTCACCGGGGCTTCAAGTCCAAGCGGGTACATTTGATCCCGCAGCAGGGCCCCAAGGCGTTATGTTGGGCGTGCTGATGCTGTTTACCTATGCGCTATTGGCGACTGCGATCTGGTGGGTGGAACGTCGTCGTGCACCCAAGATCATTCTTCAAACCTAGGCTTACTCGGCAGGCTTTCGGCGATATTCTTTTCCTTTGCTTGCCGTAGGCGAAGGCCGCGCCCCGTCGTAACCGCATCCGTTCCAAATTTTGCACGGGCGATATCGCTGGCCCGTTCCGCGGCCCCGCGCTTTGCGGACT
>CAYZGF010000145.1:0-5800 GCA_964477595.1 uncultured Algimonas sp. | reverse complement strand
CCTGAATATCAATCGCATCAATCGTCGTAATGGCTTTTTCAGCCGGGAATTTATGCGCAATCGCCCAACGGGGAGCACGCGAGACGAAGCCTAAACGAACTTGAAGCGCCAAATCGTCGACTTTGTAAACGACGCCGTCAATATCATACCCAAGATCAGCCCTCGCCGTCAGTATCTCCGTGTAATGCGCGACCATAGCCTTTGGTCCGTCATGACGGCGCATTTGCGGGTTCACGCTAAAGCCCCACTCCGCCATTTTCTCGACGGCTTCCATCTGGGTCTTAGCAAAGGGTTCGCTCACCTCTCCCCATGTATAGGCAAAGAACTTTAAAGGACGGGAGGCGGTCACACTCGGATCAATTTGGCGCAAACTGCCAGCAGCCGCATTGCGCGGGTTTTTATATTCAGATTTCCCTGCAGCCAGTTGCGACGCATTCATTGTATCGAAATCGGCATGATCGATATAAACCTCACCCCTGATTTCAACGATGTTAGGCCAGCCCGCGCCCGAGAGCTGTTTTGGGACGGTGTCTAAGGTCGAGAGATTGGCCGTAACATCTTCGCCGACCTGTCCATCCCCGCGCGTTGCGCCCGAGACCAGTTTGCCATTTTCATAGCGCAAAGCAGCGGACAATCCGTCAATCTTGGGTTCTGCTGTGAAGTCCAACTCAACCTTTTCAGGCAAGCTGAGAAAGCGTTTCACCCGCGCGACAAAGTCAGAAACATCTTCATCAGAAAACGCATTATCCAAGGATAGCATCGGAACCGTGTGTTTGATTTTTCCGAATTTACCTGATGGCTTGACCCCAACCGATTGGGTCGGACTGTCTTTGCGAATGAGATGCGGATGCTCTGCCTCTAATGCGATCAGCTCTTTCCGTAGCGCGTCATACTCCGCGTCGGTCAGAACCGGATTATCGTCTTGATAATATAGCGCATCAGCAGATCTTATTTCTTGTGAGAGCCAAGCAATGCGTGCCTTCGGATCACTCATGACGCCATCAACTGCCGTGCCGCGGCACGCGCTTCCTGTGTGATTGTTTCGCCGGCCAACATGCGGGCAATTTCTTCCTCGCGATCATCATCCAAGATCGGGGTTACAGATGTTGTCGTCGTTTCACCTGTTGAGCTTTTTTCTATGCGGAATTGACTATCTGCACAGGCAGCAACTTGTGGGCTGTGCGTGACCGTGAAGACCTGCGCGTGTTCGGACAGGCGCGCGAGGCGTTTTCCGACAGCTGCAGCAACGGCGCCGCCCACGCCCTGATCCACCTCATCAAACATCATCACGGCATTATTCTGTCCGGCCAGTGCGACTTTAATAGCTAATGCAAAACGCGCCATTTCGCCACCGGAGGCAATTTTATCGAGCGGTCCAATAGCCGTTCCGGGGTTGGTGGAGACAAGAAATCTAACCTGATCAACACCCGTGGGGCTCTCAGAAGTCTCTACAATGTCCGTCTTAAATTGCGCCCGCTCCATTTTAAGAGGCGGCAGCTCGATCGCGACCGATGCATCCAAAGTCCGCGCGGCAGCCTGTCTGGCCTTTGTAAGCGTGGCAGCCGCTTGGTCATATCGCGCTTTGGCGGCTTCAGCTCGCTTTCGCGTTTTTTCAATATCCATGACGACGGTTTCAATCGCGTCGAGCTCCGCTGCAAAACCGCTTCTCTTCTGTGCCAGCTCGCTCACGCCAACATCATATTTTCGAGCTGCCGCTCTAAGGGCAAATAGCCGTTTTTCTGCGGTTTCAAGCCGTCCCGGTTCCACATCGAAACTCTGCGCTGCAACGGAAACCGCTTCGCGCGCTTCCTGTGTCTCCAACATAGCACGTTCCAATGCTTCAGCCGCGGATTGCAAGGCACGGGTCGCCGACATTTCGCCTTCGCCAAATTTGGTGCGCAGACGCTCTATCCCCGCCAATGCGGTCGATAATCTGGCTTCGAATGCGCCGTCTTCGCCAAGGGCATCTTGCGCAGCGGTAAGTTCTGACAACGCCCCCTCTGCGCCCTGAAGAAAGCGTCGTTCCTCTGCCAGCTTTTCATCCTCGCCTTCACGTGGATCAAGACGGTCCAATTCTGCAATAGCATGTTCTAAAAATTCACGGTCCTCACCGGCTTTCGCTTGTAACGACAGCAGCGCGTCAAGTTCGCGTTTTGTGTCCTGTCGGGCCACAAAAGCCTCTCGGACATCCTGCAATTCGCGATGATAGCCGCCAAATTGGTCCAATAATGTGATGTGGGTAGTTGCGTCCAAGAGACCACGCCCGTCATGCTGGCCGTGAACTTCCAGCAGAATTTGCCCGAGTTGAGACAGGAGTTTCACGCTGACAGGTTGGTCATTGACGAATGCCCGGCTCCGACCGTCTGAATTGACAGTCCGGCGCAAAGTGAGGTCTTCCGATTTGACGAAATCCAGGTCCTGTTCAGAAAGCACGGCCCATGCGGGATGCTCTCCCGAAAGCGCGAAACTTGCCGTGCATTGCGCTTTCTCTGTGCCGCTTCGCACCAGACCACGATCCGAGCGCGCGCCCGTCGCCATGCCCAGTGCGTCTAAAAGGATAGATTTACCCGCGCCTGTCTCACCTGTCAGGGCCGTCAGCCCCCGGTCAAAGTCCAGATCAAGCGCTTCGATAAGGACAACATTTCGGACAGACAGCCCCGAAAGCACTAGGCTCTCCATCCATGTTCGGTTTTGCCAGGACGGGAGGGATTTCGGTCTATGGCTAGGCGCATACCGCAGCCGATGCTTGCATCGGCGAGGACTTGCAACGACGTCCATATACCGAAAGGACCCCGCCGCTTTGCGGTATGGTCAAAATCGACCAGACCGTTGTCGATCCATCTTGGAATGCCGACGCATTCCTGCGCTGTATCTCCTAGTCCTGATCGATTTTGACTCATATCCTGACGAAATCCGAGCATAGATGGAGAGCCTTAAAAAAGTCGCTCTTTCAGGCGGGTCCAATAGCCCTTGCTGCGTGGCTTATTGATTTCATCGTCGAGATTGACGCCGTAATTTTCCAGCAGCTCATAGCTGTCTTTGTACCACTCACTATTCGGATAGTTATATCCAAGGACAGATCCAACGAGTTTCGCTTCTTGGATCACACCGATCGACACATAGCTTTCGACAAGACGGTGAAGCGCCTCTTCGGTTTGAGATGTTGTCTCGTAATCCGCTACCACATTTTTGAAGCGACCAATCGCGGCCAGATGCTGATTCTGCTTTAAGTAATACCGTCCGATGGACATTTCCTTGCCCGCCAAATGGTCATGGGTCAGTTCGAGCTTAAGGCGCGCGTCACGGGCATAATCACTATCTGGATAGCGGCGGACAACTTGCTGCAACGCTGCCTCTGCAGAAACCGTTGTCGCTTGGTCCCGACCAACGTCATAGATCTGGTCATAATAATTGATCGCGATCAGGTAATAAGCATAAGGCGCGGAGTCCGAACCCGGATGTAAACCAATAAAACGCTGCGCCATGGCAACGCTTTCGTCATAATCGGCCGAACGATATGACGCATAAGCGCTCATCAACATGGATCGACGCGCCCATTTGGAGAATGGATGCTGACGTTCAACTTCTTGGAACAAGAGTTTCGCATCCGCCCAATCGCCCCGGTCCATCTCTGTCACGGCTTGATTATAGATCAGTTCTGCAGGACGTTCGACATAGGCCAGACGTTCTTTTTTACTTGTCCCACAAGCACTTAGGACAAGTAGAGCAAGGCCAAATGCCGCAATACGAGCAGCAGCAACGCTATTTGAAATTTTGGACATGAAACCCGTTCATTCTTAATCCGCTCCTCATATGTCGTTACCGAGTCATGTTAAGAGCCTTCTTCTTGCGACGTCTTAGAGGTTTCAGCAGGTCGCGGAAAGTGAGAAAAACGTTAGGCGGGAACGGATGTCAGAAATGGTTGCGGTTCGGCGTCTAAATCCGTCATCGGCATCGTCGTGAAGGCCCAAGCTGACGGCGTGCCATAGAGTTTCATGAGAAGATCATGATTAAGGCCGTGGCCGGATTTAAACGTCGTTACGCGACCCAATATCGGACCACCCAAATAGAGGTCACCCAACAGATCGAGCGCTTTGTGGCGAACAAATTCGTCATCAAATCGCAGACCGTTAGGATTAAGAACCTTATCTTCATCAACAACAATGGCGTTATCGTAAGAGCCGCCTTTTGAAAGCCCTGCAGCTTGTAATGCTGCGACCTCATGGAGACGCGCAAAGGTCCGCGCGCTGGCCATGCGCTCTCGGAAAGACCTCACGTCCGGCACAATTTCCAAAGTTTGATGACCAATCGCAGTTTCCGCGAAATCAATCGTCACATCGAGCTCTAAACGTTCACACGGATCAATTCGGGCCCACATATCCCCTGACCGAACCTCAACTGTCTCAAGAACTTTGGTATAGCGGCGCGGTGCAGGCTGTCGATACACGCCGACTTGCTCAATCAATTGCAAGAACGGCTCTGACGACCCGTCCAATGCAGGAAGTTCCGCCCCATCCAGTTCGATATCAAGATTATCAATTCCGGCAGCGCTCAGCGCTGCCAGCAAATGCTCTATCGTAGAAACGGTTACACCTGCCGCATTGGATAAGGTCGTGCAATTCCGAACACCTGTCACGAGATCAGGTCGAACCAGCACAACATTGTCACGATCCGTAATATCCGTGCGGATAAAACGGAGGCCTGAGCCAATCGGCGCAGGACGCATCACCAATCGCGTATGCTGGCCATTATGCAAAGCCACGCTGGCCGTAACAGCGGCAGAACGCAAAGTAGATTGACGACGAATATTCATATTAACGATGTTTGCCCCAGATTGGATCATGTCTTTAGCTATAATTCAAATGTGGCAGCAACAAGAAACGCTCCGTGACGGAATGTTTCATTTTATGACAAAAAAGCCATCCTGGCGACAGGATGGCTTCTAATTCGTTGAATTAATGTGCTAATCTAGCGGTTTTGACGCCGTAAAAAGCTTGGAATTTCCAGCTCGTCATCTGAGTTGCTTCCGAATAAATCACCACTTGGGGCCGGACGACTTTGCACAGAAGGCCGTGGAGCGGGCGCAGGTGCAGCCGTTTTACGGCGTCCAAAGAAACCAAATGGGCTTCTTGCCGGGCTGGCAGGGGCAGCTTCCGGGATCGGCGCGGGAGCCGGAACGCGGGCTTGAGGCGCAGCTTCGACTTGGCCTTCGGGCTGGATGCGTGGCGGGTATGGCTTTGGCGCTGTGTAAGGCGGCGGGGCGTTTACAGCGACAGCCTCTTCCTCACGGTCAAAGTCATAGGCTTCAAATGTTTTCCTTGCCTCTGCTTCGGCCGCAGCAGCTTCTTGTGCGCGTTCATGTACACCCAGCTCAACGACTTTCGAAACTTCAGCTTTTGGAGTCTCGCGAGCCGTGAAAGGCGCTGGCGCAGCTTCAGGGCGAGCAACAGCATCGACACCGGTGGCGACAACGGACACACGTACGATTCCATCAAGATCATTGTCTAAAGCCGACCCAACGATGATGTTCGCATTTTCATCGACTTGGTTACGGATAAGCTGAGCCGCTTCGTCAACTTCATAGAGCGTAAGATCACGACCACCGGTAATGTTGATCAATACGCCTTTCGCACCTTTGAGTGACACATCATCCAAGAGCGGGTTGTTAATGGCAGACTCGGCAGCTTCGACGGCGCGGCGATCCCCAGTGGCCTCGCCAGTCCCCATCATGGCCTTGCCCATTTCATCCATAACGGTGCGGACATCGTTAAAATCGAGATTGATCAGACCCGGCACGACC
>CAYZGF010000144.1:0-5817 GCA_964477595.1 uncultured Algimonas sp. | reverse complement strand
CGTCGATGGACCCAAAACCATTGTCCCGGATGTTCGCGAATACGGTCTTCATGAATGTGCTGACCCGCTTCACGCCGTCCAAAACACTAGCAATCCGTTCGCCCATAATATTCAACTCAGTATGAGGATAGAAGGTGAGCGTAAAGATAGCCTTGACGGTCAGCGAAGCTGTTGATCCTATTGAACGCGAACTTTTGTGCTTGCCAGTCACGCGCCGTGATTACGTTTGGTCGCTATCCGGATTAAGCCCAGCCCGTTAAGGGGTAAATCGAAAATATTGGGCTAGACCCTTACGTCTGCTCAAATTGGGCGCCATAAATGGGCGAACATATCAATGATCTGTCCTTCTCTCTCATCAAGAGTTCCATCACACACTGAAATCTTCCAAAGCTTATCCAGCAAAGCCCTGTGATCAGGATAATCTTTCAGTTTCATATACTGATTGCCCAGCCAGTATCGTTTGCCGGGACCTTTTAGCAGTTTATGAATGTGCTGCGCATTCTCGCGAAATGGAGGCAATTCGTCGTCAAATCGATCCTCTTTTTTCGGGAAACATGCTTTCAATCCGTCTTTCATCGTCTCTATCTCGATGGGAAGAACTTTCCGGTCTGCGACAATCATGGCGGTGAAGAGATTTCTCGCGGCCTCATACCAAGTCCTTGATCGATCAGAGGCTGACACATCTTTAAGATATGACGGGAACCTATCGTTTGCTGGCCTATTAGACGTCCGGAGCGTGTTAGGCATTGGACAACTCCTAAAGAAATTAAACTTCAGGTTATTCTGATCATTATGGTTGATAAATAGTTAATATCCACAGCAGGTTGAATTTATTCATGTCGCGTTAATTTCAAGAGTTTTGTCCAACCGGACTGAAATCCCACATCCTATTTATAGTGGGATTTTGGCCACCGCCGATGGACCCAAAACCATTGTCCCGGATGTTCGCGAATACGGTCTTCGATGAAACGATTGACCGACATGACGCCGGACAAAACATCAGCCTCTCGCTCACCCGTTTTGATTAGTTCAAGGGGAGGGTAAAAGGTGACCGTAAAGATTGCCTTATCTCGTGTTACAGACATGGGAAGTAGAGGGCGCCCCGTTTTCAACGCCAATCGCACCGCACCTTGCGCAGTCATGGCGGCTTTTCCGAAAAACGGAACTTCAATACCCGTGTTGAATTTTTGATCATTCAGTAGAGCGACGCTTTCGCCGGCTTTAAGGGCTTCAAATAATTCCCGCCCACCCGCATGGCTGGATTTTTTGACGAGGTATTTTGTACCGTAAGCTTCGCGTTGTTTTCTGACCCGCCTGTCGATCAGCGGATTGTTCACTTTCCGATAGGTGATGCGGACCGTGTGATCGGATTGCGTCAGAACAGTCGCCATAACCTCCCAATTCGCAAAATGTCCTGTGACAATAATGGCAGGTTGATTGGCCTCGTAATGCTCCATTCCTTTTATTGTAACCCGGCTCTTCGGACCAAAGGGACGCAGCCTGTGGGTGATCGGAAATTCTGCAAAGGTTCGACCTAAATTATCCCATTGGGCTTTCATCAAGGCTTTGATTTCCGCATCGGTTTTGTCAGGAAAAGCCGTGCGTAGTCCTGTTTCCGCAATATGTCGTTTTGAGGTGAGTGGGCCGATCAGTTTGACGACAAATGCACCCAAACCGGACACAAAGCTAAATGGAAAAAGCCGAATAAATCCGGTCGCCAGATCATAGGCCAGCGCCTCTAACCTATCCTTCATTTCGTCATCTCAATGATCGGATGCAGCAGGCGGCGTAGCGTCAGTTCATCTTCAAATATGACAGATACAGGCCAAATTTGTACGCCTTTGCGATAGCCCTTGGGCAAGCGGACATAGTCTTTTTCAGTGGTGATCAGTCCGGCTTCCATTTCCGAGGCTAAGAGGAAGAGGCTCTCAATATCCTCATCTTTATATTTGTAATGATCTGCAAAGCCTTCTGTCTCAATGACATTTGCACCAGCGCGTTTCAAACTGTCGAAGAATTTCGATGGGCGACCAATACCCGCAAAAGCGTAGAGCTTACCTTTTGGCGCTTCGAGGCGTGGGGCCAGATAAGCGGGAATGACGAGCTGGCCTTTCAACTGTTCACGCAAGGTTTCAGAGATTTCAAATTCGGGGGAAGGTTTCATAAGGATGACGGCGTCAGTTCGGTCCAATGCCGCTCCTAAATCTTCGCGCAACGGACCCGCCGGAAAGACGCATCCATTACCAAAGCCGACCTCCGCATCGACGACGAGGAGCGATAACGTCTTTTCCAATGTCGGATTTTGGTGCCCGTCATCCATGATGATCACGCTGGCCCCATTCGAGACGGCCGTCAGCGCGCCTTCATCACGCCCTGCGGCGACCCAAACAGGGCCGTGCCGACGTAGCAGCAGCGGTTCGTCCCCAACATCTGCCGCAGTATGATCAGGGTCCACGGCGGTGGGCCCTTTTTCGCGCCCGCCATATCCGCGTGATAAACCATGGGCTTGAACCCCCATACGGCGCATGGATTGTAGAAGGTAAGACACGACAGGCGTCTTTCCCGTCCCGCCCAAGGTCGCGTTACCAACGCAGATCACAGGAACGCCCGGATGGATTGGTTCTGTTGATTGAATGCGGTGCGCGGCCGCCTTCGCGTAAAGCCAACCTAAGGGCCGCAAGACTGTGCGCAGGGCTGTCTTGGCTTCGGGGCCGGATCGATGGTTCCAAAAATCGGGGGCCTTCACAGCAAAGCTCGCAATTTGGCGACGGTGTAATCCAAGACTTGGTCGCTTTCTTGCGCGAGCAATTTTGCGCGCCCTGCCATTTGACGGGCGGCAACCGGATCGGTCAGTAAAGCGATCACGGACTTATCCAATTGCTTGGCGGATTTTACGCGCATGGCTGCGTTATGATTGAAAAGCTCGGCATAGATTTCGGTAAAGCTGCCCACATAGGGTCCTGTCAAGATCGGGACGCTGGCACGGGCCGGTTCCAACGGGTTATGGCCTGTCAGGCTTTCATGCAGGGAGCCCCCGACAAAGGCGACATCCGCTAGTTCTAAAGCCAATCCCATTTCGCCCAGCGTGTCCATGATGTAGATTGAAGTTCTGTCTGTAAGTAATTCGCCTTTGGACCGGATTGCAATATCATGTCCCGCGCAAAGGCTCGCGA
Source organism: uncultured Algimonas sp. (assembly GCA_964477595.1). GTDB lineage: Bacteria > Pseudomonadota > Alphaproteobacteria > Caulobacterales > Maricaulaceae > Litorimonas. The sequence continues at coordinate 2,644 of CAYZGF010000144.1, read as the reverse complement.
TTTCAGGTCCACGTTCCGGGTGGCGCGGAACCCAAAGGAGCAAGGCATTCGCTTTACGCCCGGGACCGGACACATGTGCGGCTAAAATCTCGGCTTCTTCAGGCGAATGGGTGCTGGCGGCCAACCAGATCGGGCGATGCCCTGCGGCTTGTCGGAGCTTAACGGCCTCCGCTTTATCGAACTCAAGCGCCGGAGCCGCCGTTTTCAGATTCCCAATCTGACTGACGACGTTGCCACCCAGAAACTTCAAAGCATTGTGGGTCAGCGTATCTGCGGGCAAGATGACGTCGAAGCAGGAGAAGACCTGTCGCGCAAATTTGCGTTTGTCACGCCAGCGATCAATCGAGCTTTGATTCATCCGTGCATTGATGAGGGCCATTTTTGCGCGACTGGCTTTGGTCTGTAGAACCAAGTTCGGCCAGATCTCACTTTCCGCCCAAACGGCCAGATCAGGCTGCCAATGCGCGAGGAAACGCTCGACGAAATTAGGACCGTCTAAGGGAACCATTTGATGAAAGGCGCGGTCAGGGAGGCGTTCCGCCATTATCTTCGCCGATGTCATTGTTCCACTCGTGACAAGGACGTGGAGCTTTGGGTCGTCGTCCAATAAGCGTTTGATCAACGGTAGTAACATAGAGGTCTCGCCGACACTGGCTCCATGCATCCAAATTAATTGACCGGCAGGGCGGGCCAGAGAGGCAATTCCTTTACGCTCTCGGATACGGGTTTCATCTTCTTTTCCGGATTTTACCCGTCTCTTGAGGATATAGCCTGCGAAGGGTTCTAACCCGCGCATCAGCTTTTGATATGCGCCCGCCCAGCTCATGCGGGCTCCACAGCGGTGTGACCCAGCTCTGTGTCGGCCTCGGCCAAGAGCGTGTTCATCTCAGTTTCCATCCTTACACGGATCGTCTCTAAGGCATCATCTGATGTATCAGCCGCAATCGTGACAGGATTTCCCCAAAGAATGAGGCCTCTGCCGAAGAGTTTCGGCAGGACGAATTTATCCCAACTGTCGAATTGTTTGCGCCGCGCGACGGAAAATGTGCAGGGCATGAGCGGTGCGCCTGTGGCGCGTGCTAATCGTAAGGGACCATCGCCCAAACGTTGACGCGGTCCACGCGGTCCGTCCGGCGTAATCACCACACACCCGCCCGATCGAATAGCTGTGACAGCGCCAGCCGCAGCCGCGTCTCCGCCTTTTGCTTTTCCGGATTTGCGCGCGCTGCCTCTCAAGGTCCGTAGTTTCAAAGCTCGACACGTCGCCGCGACAACCGCCCCGTCGCGGGAGCGGGAGATCATAACATAAGGGTCCAGCTCATCGGATTTCCACGCGGCCGTCAGCATCATGAAACGCGAATGCCATGTCAGGGCGATCACGCCGTCACCACTGCCCAAGATGTGCGCGACCCGGTCTCTATGGCGAATCTCCCAGCGCGTGGTCGCTTTCACGAGGCGCATATATTGCGCGACGGACCAGCCGAGTGCAGATTGAACGACGGGGCGCCGCAAAAGACGTTTGAACACGTGCGGCCTCCCTGTTAGCCCACAAATATATGACCGACCTAAGCGATACGCCGCTGGACCTCAATAACCCGCGCCATAGGAAACAGGCCCGCCGTGACCTTGTTTGGGGGGATCACGGCTTTTTACGCGCGCGTTTTCCCAATCGTCATGATTTAGGCGGCGGAATGTATCGCGAAAATCAACCTTCGCCAAAGCGCATCGCGCTTTTGGCCGAAGAGGGGATCAAGACGATCCTGAACCTACGCGGCCCGTCGCCGAAAGGGTTTTACCTATTGGAAAAAGAAGCCTGTGAAAAACATGGTCTCACGCTGATCGATTTCCGTGTCTATTCGCGGGACGTTCACACGGTTGAGAAAATCAAAGGCGCACGCGATCTGTTCGAGAGCATTGAATATCCCGCCGTCATGCATTGCAAATCAGGCGCTGACCGCACGGGATTTATGGGCGTGCTCTATCGGCATTTCCATATGGGCGATACGATAGCGGAAGCCCTCGCGAGCGAACTCACGCTGAAAAAGCTGCATGTGCGGCAAGGCAAAACAGGCATGCTCGATTTCTTTTTTGAGGATTATCTGCGTTATGCGGAAACTCACGACATCAGCTTTATGGACTGGGTCGAGACGATCTATGAGCCTGCCGATGTGAAAGCACGCTTCCTAGAGCAGTGGAGTGGCAATCCGATTACTGAGATTTTGCGGCGGGAGTAAGTCATGGAAATAAGAGATTTGAATGCGGAAGAGTTGAACGCCTTGGAATTGTCTTTGAAGATGATTTCAAAATTCACACGTGAGCCCAGACCTGTCTCATTTTCTGGATTGCAGAAAACATATGACGATCTGCTTTCTTTTGACAAAAAATTTGAAGAACTGGAAATCTCATTAGGTATTTCATTTGGACAGATGTTTGTGGAGACACAAAGATATGAGTGGGTTCGCGTTTCCGATGAATATGGTGATGAAACTTGCGTTTCCCCAATCGGATTAAAGATAAATGTGGCACCAATTAGTATGCTGCAAAAGCGCTTAGAGGATAAGGTTGACTTGGATTTGAAGCAACTTTTTGCCGACACTGATAAGACTGTCAGAGATTTAGTTGATAGCGCAGAGTATGATGAACG
>CAYZGF010000143.1:0-5884 GCA_964477595.1 uncultured Algimonas sp. | reverse complement strand
TCATGCCCCGTATATCCCTCCTCAACGCCTCAGCACTGCTGCTTGCGCTGTCCTCCCCGGCCATTGCGCAAGATACGACACCCGAAGAAGACGTTATCATCGTCACAAGCCAAGTGCTTTATTCTGATCAGGTGAATGCGCTCAAATCCCCAACACCCATTATCGATGTCCCGCAAAGCCTGTCCATCGTCACAGCGGATGAAATCGCTGTGCGTGGTTTCGACAGCATTGGTCAAATCATCGACTACACACCCGGGGTGAATAATTCGCAAGGCGAAGGCCATCGCGATTCAATCGTCTTTCGCGGCGTCAGGTCCACAGCGGACTTCTTTATCGACGGCGTTCGGGATGATGTTCAATATTACCGGCCGCTTTATAATTTGGAGCAGGTCGAAATTCTGCGTGGGCCTAATGCGCTTCTCTTCGGGCGCGGGGGTACGGGCGGCATTCTCAACCGTGTCACGAAAAAAGGCGTCATTGGCGAGAGCTTTACGGGTTTTCAGGCCAGCCTTGACACATTTGGGGCCTTTGGCGGTCAGGTCGATCATAATATGTCTCTCAGTGATGACGCAGCCATTCGCGTCAACGCCATGTATGAAAGTCTGAACAATCACCGCGATTTTTATGATGGAGATCGCATCGGATTTAACCCAACGGCGCGCATAAATATCAGCCCAGATACGACAGTGGATATGTCCTATGAATATCTGGATCATCAGCGCTTTATCGACCGGGGCATCCCGACGGGATCAGATGGCCGCCCGGTAGAGGCATTTGAAGATATCGTTTTCGGGGATCCGGAGCTCAATACATCAGAGCTGACCGCCCATCTCCTCCGCGCTTCTGTTCAGCATCAGTTTTCTGACGATTTGAAAGGGAATTTCAGCGCCTTTTACGGAGATTACGACAAGTTTTACGGTAATTTTTACGCCTCCGGATATGACCAAGCCAATACACCGGATGTTGTCACATTGGATGGATATGAAGATCAGACGGATCGTCAGAACTTCATCTTGTCCGGGAACCTGATTGGGGATTGGCAGACGGGTAATTTCCAGCATACGATTGTCACAGGCGCCGAATATATCAGCACATCATCGGATCAATTCCGCTTCAATGCCTTCTGGGACAGAACCTCAGATGATAATGAGATTTTCACGGTTGAACGCCCGCTGAACTTGCAGGGAGGTGTTGGTGTCAATGCAGCCGGCGAAACGACGACCAATGATTTCACCGTCGACATTAATGACGATACGCGTGTGAGTATTGACGTCTTCTCCGCCTATATTCAGGACGAAATTGCCATCTCGGACATGCTGGACGTCATTATTGCGGCGCGTTTCGATAGTTTCGATATCGACGTCAATAATGTCGTCGCGAATGATCAGCGCAGCCGCAAGGATGAAGAAATTTCACCGCGCCTCGGTCTGGTTTTCAAACCACAGGAAAACATCTCGCTCTACGGGAGTTATAGCGAATCCTTTCAGCCGCGAAGTGGAGAGCAATTCGCCAATATTAATGGCGATAATGACCGTCTTGCGCCAAACACCTTCACGAATCTAGAGGCCGGATTGAAGTGGGATTTTGCCAGACGTTTGAGCTTCACCGCGGCCATATTTGAGATCGAACAAGAATCGCCCATCATTTCCGATACGGATGCGGAGAGTTTCGACATCATCAGAACAAATGTCAGCGGTTTTGAGGCGCAACTGCAAGGAAATATCACGAAAGATTGGTTCGTGACTGCGGGTTATAGCTATCTTGATGGAGAGCAAGCGGACGGAGAGCTCAGACCGCGCGAATTACCCGAAAATATCTTTTCTCTCTGGAATAGCTATCAAGTCACGGACGCTTTCGGTTTGGGTGTGGGCTTTACCTATCAAGATGAGAGCTTCGTCAATAACAGCAATAGCGCGACTTTACCAAGCTATACGCGTTTCGATGCGGCTGCCTATTATGATGTGACGGATGATGTGCGCATTCAGATCAATGTCGAAAATCTGACGGATGAGCTCTACTTTCCGACTTCGCACAGCACACATCAAGTTACAGTCGGCTCACCTATCAATGCCCGTTTCACTCTAAGTGGTCGTTTCTAAAATCAGAAAGTAAAATAACGAGGCCGCCGAATTTGGTGTGAACCCTTGGGCGGCCCCGTTATTTTCCCGGGGTATGGGAACCCCCCGGTGTCAACTACTTCTTGAACTTGTTTGGCATGGATGCCGACGCCGTATTTTCTGGACGGAATGTTTTGGTATTCGTGTTTTTGCCATTTTTAAATACGAATTGGCTTTCCGTCGACATGGACGCATCTCTGGCAATCGGTGTTTCAATCGGCTCATAAATAACACGTGTGACTCGCCTATCAACGCCCTGAGAATTATACGGGTTGGGATCAATTAAAACAGGCATTTTCACGACATGATCATTTTGTGTGGACTCAGTTTGAACGACCTTCTCTTGAGGCGTTTTATCAGTTTTGATAGGTGTCGTCTCAGGATCATATGACACAGCAGAGGGGCAGACTCCCACAAGAACACTCACAAAAATTATCGTTTTGATTGTTTTCATCGTTTTGTTCCTTTCTCCTACCCCTTTCACTAAATACAACCTATACGATAATATATTAACAACAGTTGAATTTTCAAGCTGTTTTTCTTTTGTTATCTTTCAATAACTTAGATGATATTATTGTTGAAAAAGAAACAAACTAGACGAAATATCAATTAAGATTTCAGCAAAATTACTCTCTTTTGGGTTGTGTTTTGCCCAAGTGAAAAAATGCAATGGATAGGCTTCGTCTATTTAAGGACCATGATAGCGAAAAATAGGATCAGAGATATGCGAGATTATTTCGCGACCTGTCACCCTCATATAATCGAAGGATGTTTTTCTCGACGGAAAAGTCTAATGCGCGGCTGACCCGCCTTCCGGCATCGTCACGCCTGTCGTTCCCATGACCAGCCCTGCAAGTTGGGCTTCATCAGAACTCGTCCATTTCACCGGCTTGATCTTCTTGGTCAAGGCCTGCGCCAGGACATCACTCACATGCTCGACCGGAATGATTTCCAGCGCGCCTTTGACATTCTCCGGAATGTCGGCGAGGTCTTTCTCATTCTCTTTCGGGATAAGAACAGTCTTCACGCCACCACGCAGGGCCGCCAAGAGTTTTTCTTTCAGACCGCCAATAGGCAGAACCCGACCGCGCAAAGTCACCTCACCAGTCATGGCGATGTCATTGCGCACAGGGATGTCGGTCAAGACAGACACAATTCCCGTGACCATCGCAATACCCGCGCTCGGCCCGTCTTTCGGTGTCGCACCTTCCGGAACATGGACATGAATGTCAGTCGAGCGGAATTGACGCGGAGAAATACCTAGCTCCGGCGCTTTGGCCTGAACATAAGAATTTGCGGCTGAAATCGACTCTTTCATGACATCTTTCAGATTGCCCGTGACAGTCATCTTACCCTTGCCTGACATAGAGACGGCCTCAATCGTCAGCAGATCACCACCAACGGATGTCCATGCCAAACCTGTTACGACGCCGACCTGATCCTCTGTGTCGGTTTTGCCGAAGCGGAATTTTTTGACGCCGAGCAAATCATCCAATTGGTCAGCTTGGACTTCAATCGTCTCAATCTCTTTAGAGACAATTCGCTTGAGGACCTTCCGCGCTAATGACGCGATCTCTCGCTTCAACCCGCGCACACCGGCTTCGCGCGTGTAATAGCGGATGATATCACGCAATGCGTCTTCTGAGAGTGAAAACTCTGACGCTTTCAAGCCATGCTCTTTGGTTTGATCCGGAATCAGATGACGTTTCGCAATCTCGACTTTTTCATCTTCTGTGTAGCCGGGGATTCGAATAATCTCCATCCGGTCGAGAAGCGGCTGCGGCATGTTCAGGCTGTTCGCCGTCGTAATGAACATGACGTCGGACAGGTCATAATCCACGTCCAGATAATGGTCGTTAAATGTATCATTCTGTTCGGGGTCCAAGACTTCAAGAAGGGCTGCGGACGGATCACCGCGGTGATCTTGCCCCATCTTATCAATCTCATCAAAGAGGAAGAGCGGGTTATTATATTTCGCCTTCTTCATGGACTGGATTACTCGGCCCGGCATGGAGCCGATATAAGTCCGGCGATGACCGCGAATTTCGGATTCGTCCCGGACGCCGCCTAATGACACACGCACAAACTCACGCCCCGTCGCGCGCGCGACAGACTTGCCTAATGACGTCTTACCCACGCCGGGAGGCCCGACGAGACACAGAATCGGGCCTTTGACCTTCTTCGTGCGGGTTTGAACGGCCAGATGCTCAATGATGCGATCTTTAACTTTGTCGAGACCATAATGATCCGCATCGAGGATTTCCTGCGCCTTAGCCAGATCACGCTGCACGCGCTTCTTTTTACCCCACGGCACGGACAGCATCCAATCAATATAGTTGCGGCTGACATTGGCTTCGGCGCTCATTGGCGACATTTTTTGGAGCCGGGACAGTTCCTTATCGACCTTCTCTCGCGCCTCTTTCGTCAGTTTGGTTTTCTCGACCGTTTCACGCAATTCCTGCATTTCATCCGGGCCGTCATTACCCAGCTCGGTCTGGATCGCTTTCATCTGCTCATTCAGGTAATATTCGCGCTGCGTCTTTTCCATCTGGCGTTTGACACGGCCACGGATTTTCTTTTCGACCTTCAATAAGGACGCTTCGCCGTCAAGCAGCTCCAATATCTGGGCAAGACGGTCACCGACTTCAGTGGATTCGAGCAAAGCTTGCTTACGCGCAATATCCGCACCGAGATGCACGGCCACAATATCTGAGAGCTTTGAGGCATCAGACGTCTCGGACACAGATGTCACGACTTCATCCGCAACCTTTTTGTTCAGCTTACCATATTTTTCAAACCCTTCGCGGACTTGCGCGGCCATTGCTTTGACGTGGTCCTTATCGGCCTGCTCGCTTTCTGTGATGCGAACGGTCCCCTCGACAAATTTATCAAATGTCAGATCGGACACGGCGGCACGGTCTTCACCCTCTACGAGAACGCGAACTGTTCCGTCCGGCAGTTTCAGGAGCTGCAGGATTTTCGCGATACAGCCGCGATCAAACAAATCGTCAATTGCAGGGTCATCTGTCGCGGAATCCTTCTGCGTCAAAAGCAGAATACGCTTCTCCGCCTTCATCACATCTTCAAGCGCTGCAATGGATTTTTCGCGCCCCACAAAAAGCGGCACGACCATATGCGGAAAGACCACAATATCGCGTAGCGGCAGGACGGGTAAGCGCTGGGTGTCACTCATGACAGACAATTTCCTTTTATTCTTAATACCCTACTTGGTGAGGCTTATCCAAATCGGCAAGCTATTTGCGCCAATTCCGTCAAGAAAACGCAGATATTCCGATCTTTTCGTGCCACCTCAAACAAAAACGGGGACCCGAAGGCCCCCGCTTGAATTCGATTAAAGTGCCAAATTTATTAAGCTGACTTATCCGCCGGCTTTTTTGCCTTTGCATGGACCAGAAGCGGTTCAGCATTCCCTTCAACAACTTCTGCATTGATCACGACTTCTTCGACGTCTTCATAGGCGGGCAAGTCATACATGGAGTCGAGCAAAATGCTTTCCATGATAGAGCGCAAGCCGCGTGCGCCTGTCTTCCGCTTCAACGCCTTTTTGGCGATGGATTTCAGGGCGTCATCCGTGAAGGTCAGCTTAACTGACTCCATTTGGAACAAGGTCTGATATTGTTTGACCAGCGCATTGCGCGGCTGCGTCAGGATCGTGATAAGGGCGTCTTCGTCAAGATCGGTCAGCGTTGCGATAACGGGCAAACGGCCGACAAATTCCGGGATGAGGCCAAAGCGCGTCAGATCTT
>CAYZGF010000142.1:0-5958 GCA_964477595.1 uncultured Algimonas sp. | reverse complement strand
CCCTCTTCGAAAATACTGACCAAACGGGCGCGGGCGGCTGCATCATCTTTTCCGCGAATAAGGCAGATGACTTTGCCACCCATTGCCGCGACCTTTTTCAACAGGTCCAAGCAGATAAAGCGCCCGAGAAACCCATTCGCGCCAGTCAGTAAAACAGTTTTAGGATATATATTCTCTTCTGACGCCAGCGTCTTCGCAGCATTCAAAATGTCATCGGGGATGAAATTCGAGAGAGCTAAATCAGAGGCAGAAAGATGCGTTGCATCAGCGCCATGAATAGACGCAAAACCGGTACGGGCTTTCGCTGTTCCGGATAGTGCGTCATCAATAAATCGCGCCCAATGCGTAATTGATCCCGTCGGATTGAGCAGCGTATTGGGCGGCACCTCGACCCCGAAAATTTCCTCCAAAGACAGCCCAAATAAAACGGCACCGAGGGAGTCCCCGCCCCATCCTGTAAAACTCCGATCAGAGGTAATGTCTATATTTTGAAGACCGAGCTGCGCCTCTAGCACTTTTCCGATCTTCTCGGCCGTTGAGAGCGGTGAGGCAGGATCTTTCAGCTTCGAAATTTCATCATTCTGACGGTTTTCAGCCGCCTCATATAGGGCTTCCAGCTGCGCTCCATATTTTCGTTTCAGAGCAGGACGTAAGCGTTTCCGCACGCTGGAGAGAAGGCCGTTTTCTTGCGAGAAAGGTTCAGGCTCAACAATGAAGTCGCGGGGGATTTCAAAAGATTTGAGGTTTTCGGCTTTTCCTACCTTGCGTAATTCATCGCCGATCAAGGCGCGAATATCTTCATCACTTGGGCCGTCTCCAAGCAGGGTTTGGACGGCTTTTTCATCAGGTACAATGACGGCGAGGAGATAGGAACGCACAGAGTTACCGTAAAGATAAACTTGTTTCAGCACGGCACTGCCGCCTTCAAAAACGGTTCCTAATGGTCCGACGGCAACAAATTCGCCTTGGGAAAGTTTCAGTACGTCTTTGCGACGGTCAATAATGACGACATGATCGGGGCCGAGCTCTTCGACAATATCGCCCGTGCATTGAAACCCGTCTTCGTCGAATAGACCTTTGGTGGCGTCAGGTTGTTTATAATATTCCGTGATGCCACCCGTGCTTTTAAAGCAAAGCTCACCACGTGGATTAGGTTTGTCCGTCGTGTAATAGCCCAGTTCCGGCGCGTCGCGCAGGCGGTATTCGGTGACAGGCGGGCGCAGAATTTTTCCGTCACGCGTGATGCTGCCGGACCCGGACTCTGTGCTGCCGTAAATATTGACGAGCAGCATATCGAAACACTCGCGCATGAAATCCAGAACATGCGGCGCAACAGGCGCGCCGCCAACACCGCCGGAGAGTAACCGGTCGCCCAGGAAATTTGCGCCCATTTCGGCTTTGACTTGCGCTTCTATTGTCGCAGCATCTATATCGGAATTGCGCGTGCGCCGTGTGACTTCATTCTGAAAATTCTGATAAATTAATTCCAAAATCCGTGGGAAGAAGGCCATATTTGTGGGGCGCGTTAGGCGTATGTCCTCGAATAATGTCGACATATCCGGCATCAATGTGAAATTCACCAAGCCGCCGCGGCTCAAGGTGTTGATCACGGATGATCGTCCAATGACATGATTAAACGGGGCGAGGGCGATTGTGATCGACGGCACATGGCTGCGCGCGCCGCGCCAAATCATTTTGATGGCGCGTTCCGGTAGAACGGCACCTTTGGGTATGCCCGTCGACCCGGAGGAATGCACAATAGATACCCGCCGTTCTATGCCCGCAGGGTTGGGTGGTAATGGCGCAAAGGTGAACTCTGATCCGTAAGTGATGAGGTCATCCAAAGTGATGATTGAGGTGACGCTACCGGCCTTTTCAATGGCGTCACTTGCGTCATCAAAAATCTGTTTTTCAGCCGTCACAGCCGGATCAAAATCCATAACAATCAGGCTTTTGATGGTTCCGTTAGACAGGATTAGCGGGGTGAGGGTTGCAAGATCGCGAATAGAGACGGCCACTGCAGTCGGTTCTATATTTGCAAAAATATCCGTCAGATGCGCATCGCCTAATTCAGCCTGCAAAGGAACTGCTGTGGTTTGCGCATAGATACAGGCGAGGTCCAAGCTCACATAATCGCATCCGGAAAATCCGACCATGCAGACGAACTCATCAATGCCGACTTTATGATCGGGATGGTTTTGCCAAGCATTGGAAATGCTCTCTACACGTTGTCGCAATTCGCCATAGGACAGCGTTGAAAATTCCGATTGGTAGGCTCGTTTTGTTTCGCCGTCTTGTGAGGCAAGACTATAGGCACGCTCGCCCAAAGCCTCGCGTCCCACATAGTCGCGCAAGACGCGATCGACCAACTCAAACAGGGTCGCATTCGGCTCGCTGAATGCCGTCTTTACGGACTCCAGTGGAAGATGAGATTTAATCTGCGGATCAACCTCCGCCAGATCATAGAGCCGCAAGATGCTGCGTTTGACAGCACTTGCTTCCGGATAAGGCTTTCGGTGAAATCCGGACGTCATGTGCGTCAGTCTTTTAAACTCTTCATATCAATCACAAAACGGTACCGCACATCGGCGGCCATCACACGTTCCCAAGCGTGATTAATCTCGTCCATATTAATCATCTCAATATCGGAGACGATGCCGTGCTCTGCCGCAAAATCCAACATCTCTTGGGTCTCCGCAATACCGCCAATGGCCGAGCCTGCAAGGCTCTTCCGTCCGCCGATTAGCGAACCGGAGTGTAGCCCTTCAAACGGCTCAATCGCGCCGACAATGCACATTGTTCCATTCCGTCCCAAAAGGCTGAGATACATATCCAAATTATGCGGAACCGGAACAGTGTTCAAAAGGAAATCGAATCGGCCGCGAGATTTTTTGAAAGCGTCCTTATCCGTCGTGATGAGCGTATCAGCGCCCAGGTCTTTAGCGTCTGCTTCCTTTCCGGGAGACCGGCTCAGGACGGTTACGTCAGCGCCCAAGGCTTTCGCAAATTTTACGCCTAAATGACCGAGTCCGCCCAGACCAATGACACCAACCTTATCCCCTTTGCCGATCTTGAAATGTTTTAACGGCGAATAAGTTGTAATCCCCGCGCAGAGGAGTGGCGGGACGCCCTTAATGTCTAAATCTTTTGGAATGTTGACGACAAATTCTTCGCGCACCGTGATGGATTGGGAATAGCCGCCATGTGTATGTCCGCCGGAAATCTTGTCAGGGCTGCCATAGGTCATCGTCGCGCGGGAATAACAATACTGCTCCTCGCCATCCGTACAGGATGGGCAGGTCAGGCAGCTATCGACCATACAGCCGACTCCGACGAGGTCACCGACCTTAAACTTGGACACATCGCCGCCGACTTCGACGACTTCCCCCACAATCTCATGGCCGGGAATGACGGGATAACGCGCATTGTTCCAATCATTATGTGCCGTATGGATATCGCTGTGGCAAACGCCGCAATAGGTGATGTCAATTTTCACATCATTGGCGCGCGTATCGCGGCGTTCAATATCCATCGGAATTAGGGGCGCATCAGATGCAGTGGTTCCATAGGCTTTGACAGTCATGATCTTCCCTCAGTTTTAATTTTCGACACTGTTGGGCTTTGTCGCCATTGTTTCAAGCGTGAATGAAACAAAACCAAAGCAGGGTGTTGATCTCAAATTGAGAAGATATTTGCGAGTTTATGCAAGTATTGCTAGCCTTAGGTTATGACCGAGCATCCGAATTTTCCCGAAATTTGCCAAGAGAGCCTATCGGAGGCGCTTCGCCCGGAGCTTTTTAAAGCGATGAGCGATCCCGTTCGCGTTTCAATAATCGCCATATTAGCAACCCGCAGTGGATTTTCCACTGTGAGTGAAATTGCCGAGACCTGCGGCATCGATTTTTCGGGCGTATCTCGGCATCTGAAAATATTGCGCGAGGCAGAGATTGTGACTGCCGAAAAGCAAGGTCGCGCCATGTTGTATTGCTTGAATACAAAAGAGCTGGTCCAAACACTTCACGGCTTGGCAGCGTCACTCACACATTGTTCGGAGCAAGCGAAAAGATAATACTTGCATGATTGCGCATATATGCATACATTGATTGGTAAAGGAGCCAAGAATGAGACGCATACATATCCATGTGAATACAGAGCCCGATAAATTTGCGCAGTCCGTCGCGTTTTATGACAAGTTATTCGGAACGCCCCCAACCAAGACAAGAAAGAACTATGCGAAATGGATGTTGGAAGATCCTCGTGTAAATTTCGTTGTCGAAGTCATCGAGATCGAAGGGGGTAAACCTGGAATCCATCATGTCGGCCTACAAGTCGATACCAGCGATGAACTTGAAGATATTCGCGCCACTATGAAGGCCGCGGATGCACCGCTGCTTGAGGTTGGTGAGACGGTTTGTTGTTTCTCCAAATCAGAGAAGAATTGGACAATGGATCCATCGGGCTTGCGATGGGAAACTTTCCGATCTTTCGGTGATGTTGAGGGCTATGGTGAAAAAACCCTCGAGGAGTTGGCTCATTATAATATCGAATAGCCTGTCAAAGTTTGGGTCTAATCCGGCACCCAACGGTAAAGGCTCATCCCGCGTGCACGTTCATCGAACATGAGGGAGCGCGCTAGGGGTGGATGGGCGCGTTGGCGGCAATGCTGGCGTTCGCACAGATAGCAGTTAATCCCGATTTCAGCGGGTTGCGGATCATCCAGATTAAATTCGCGCGCATAGCACAGGCGCGGCGCATAAGAGATATCGCACCCCAAAGCGATGGCGAGCCTTTGCGCACTTGCGCCGTGATAATTCCCCGCACGGCTCACAGCCTTCGCGATTGAAAAATAGGTTGCCTTATCTGGTAACTGCACCATTTGCGTGTGCAGCCGTCCGGGGTCAGAAAATGTTTCATGGATATTCCAAATCGGGCAAGCCCCGCCTTGATTGGCAAAAGCGAATTTGCCTGCGGAAAATCGTTTGGACACATTACCTGCAATATCGATCCGCAAGAAGAAAAACGGAATACCGCGTGCAGTCGGATCATTTAGTGTCGTAAGACGATGAGCCGTTTGTTCAAAACTTGTCCCAAAGCGGTGGGATAGAAGTTCGACGTCATAACGGGTCCTTTCCGCTTCTTTCAGGAACCGTTGGTAAGGCATTAAAACGGCAGCGGCGAAATAATTGGCGAGCGATGTGCGGGCCAAACCTCTGGCTTCACGGCCTTCAATTTTTGCGCGGTCCAGATGCGCGTCAATTAGTTCTCTTTGTTCCAACATGCCTATTTGAAAGGCCAGCTGGAAACGCCGCCCGCTCTGGCTCAAGAGCTCTGACAGATTAATGCGCTGATTGTGTCGATCAAACCAGCGCAACATATTGGGCATGATATCCGTTGGAACGATCCGCACGCTGGTCTCATGTTTTGATTTCAGGCGTTCGGTCAGCGCAGTCCGAGGCTGCGTTTTACTAAGGCTTAAATCCTCCGCCAAATCTGTTGCGGCTGCGTCAATCTCAGGGAAGAAGTTTTTATTCGCCTGAATGAAATCCCCAACCGTGTCGATGGGACGTATCATCGGAACATCCGAAGAGGTCGACGAGTCGGGAGCGGTTTTTAATAAGCTCTGAAAAGCCCGTGCCATGTTCGGGCTAATCCCGACCACATCTTCAACTTCGTTTTTGGACACGGGCATGTCGCCAAATCGTTCTGATCGCAGCGCTTCATACGTGCTGGCGACAAGCTGTGCATCACCGGCATCTGAAAATTCACTAATATCAAAATCATAAACGCCCGCCATGCGCAGCAAGACTTTCGCGCTCATGGCGCGTTGATTACGCTCAATTAGGTTGAGATAGGACGCGCTGATTCCAAGGTCTTCGGCCATGCGGGCCTGGGTAAGGCCAAGGGAGTTTCGGAAACGGCGGAGTTTAGGGCCGATGAGTAATTTTTCTGACATGCCTT
>CAYZGF010000141.1:487-5981 GCA_964477595.1 uncultured Algimonas sp. | reverse complement strand
CCGAGGTCGATACCGATCACTTTAGACATGTATCATGCTCCAAATTGGGGGCAGGTCCGATTGCGGCACCTGCGTATATTATAAAGTAAGTGATTCTCGCGCGCCAAAAGCACGGCCAAAACCCCTATCCCGCCCGATATGGGGGCCACAAATGGACTCGCAAGGGCAAAGGTGCGGTTTTTTATTGCCTGTTTTACGGTGTGCGCAAGTGCTCTAGCGCTGCTTCTAAAGCCGGGTCACCGCCGGACGCATCTCTTTCGGCGGAAATCAAAGCCAGATCAGCCTGAAATTCCTCTCGCGGCGTCCCGTCAATGTGCAATAAAACTTCCGATGGCAGGTCGAGACGAAGACCTGATTTTGGGAGTGAATAATTTGAAAGTCCACCCAGCAAATCCGCCATATCAGAGGCAATGATGTGCATATTGGCGGCACCATCCAAACCTATGATGACACCTTCCCCCATAGATCCTGTCCAATAACTGCCCAAAGCGACAACCGTTGCGGGATCGCGATATGGCAGGCGCGGCAAAACATATTCTGTAAATTGACGCGGGACGGTAAATTCGCGCTCTAGGGACGGAATTTGATGCGTTTGATAGGGCCGGGCCTCGGTCACAAAATGACCGATAATGGAA
Source organism: uncultured Algimonas sp. (assembly GCA_964477595.1). GTDB lineage: Bacteria > Pseudomonadota > Alphaproteobacteria > Caulobacterales > Maricaulaceae > Litorimonas. The sequence goes on along the minus strand of CAYZGF010000141.1, from coordinate 5,346 downwards.
CGTCCGACTTCCGTATTCCCACCACTCGGTGTTTCGCGTAAATCAAGAATTAAGGCAGGCGCTGATGCTGTCTCGATCATAGCCGCGTCCAAGGCCTTGATCGTATCATTATTGCCCAGTGAGTTATGAAAACGAATGATCGCGACGTCATCCCTATAAGATATCGACACAGGAGGCTTACCCTGCAGAGACCGCGCATATTCGCGAGCATTTGGCAATGTGAATTCACCAGCATCGGCAAATGACAAAGTCCGTTCACCTGTCCGCTTGCCGTTGGAAAGCAAAGTTGCGACATGGCTTTTTTGTCGGGGCGTCGGGTTAGATACGAGCCCTTCAAAAAACATATCAACCTCACTCGCTAGTGCCCGTCCATTAACTTCGACTAATGAAAACCCAGGTCTGACGCCTGAAGCGTCCGCCGCGGACCCTGCGCGAACATCTGAGACCACATAAGCACCTTCACGATAGATCACACGAATATCCGCAGAGGTGGGCGGGACATTGAAATCATGATCTTTCAATGGGCCAATAATAATATGTGGGTCGGCAAAAACATGCCCGAACCGGGCAACCACATCACGAAAATCACGCGTGGAGTTTGTGTCTAAGGCTCTTACCTTTGTAGCTTCTAAGGCAGCTTCAACGTCAAAGTCCATTTTGTCAGAATAGGCGTAAAACAAACGAAAATAGGCCTCAAACTCCTCCCAAGCCGTCACTGCATCCCAGGATGTGGTTTCTTCAGCCGGTTTTACACTATCCGGAAGTGGATCTTTAAGGGCTTGTTCAGACGGCGAGCAAGCCATCAAAATACCGCCAGCGATAACGACACCAAAACGTTTCATAAAATGTTTCATGTGAAGGCTATGACAGCCAAGAATTTTGGGTACAAGCTACATCAGAATTTTGATGCGTTAAGTATTCACCCGAAAATGCCCCGTGATGCGGTGATCGAAGAGCATGTCGCTTTCCTCGACGCCGCCGCCAATATTGTGGATTATGAGGGGAGTTCCGGTGACGCCAAGACGGTCTGATACGATACCAATATGGGGCAGACCTCCGCGTCCGCTATTTCCATCCAATCGCCAGCTGACAATATCGCCGGGCTTATAGTCAACCGCGGCTTTGGTGATCGGCACAGATAGGCCTTCACGTTTGAAATAGGTTTCCAGATTCGGCACGCGGCGATGGTCGATATTTTTATCAGGCCGCGTCAGCCCCCAATGGGTCGGATAGGCGCTGAAATTGGCTTTCATATCTTCATGAACCCGCTTTTGTAGATCCATGCCATAGGCGCGTCGCAGGCTGCGAATGACGACATCGGTGCAAACCCCCATGGTCGCAGGTACGTCCCCGCCGGGATAATCCAAACGCATATATCGTCCGTCATAGACCACGATGGATTTGAGACGATCCCGCGCCGCCGCAACTAAAGGCTTTGCCTCGGCTGAGACGGTTACAGTTTGGTCCTGCGCCGCAATGGGAGCACAAGCGAGGAGAGCTGCGCTCACAGCTATAATTGATATCATTCGCATGATCTTACCAAACCACATTTGTTGGAATAGGGCAGGTGAATTATCTTTCATCATGATGAAGACGATATGCGCACTGGACTTCGCGAAAGCAGAACCGCATTTTCACGCCATATGAGACAGTCGAAAACACCCCCGCCTCCCGGCTTTCAACATCTGCCACTTTATTTCTCCACCCAAGAGCAAGCGGTTTTGATTGCAGCCGTGAAAACCGCCACGGAAACGGCACCGTTTTTCCAACCCACTATGCCGCGCACGGGGACGCCCCTCTCTGTCGTCATGAGCAATTTTGGAGAGTTGGGTTGGGTCACGGACCGTGAGAACGGTTACCGCTATCAACCCACACATCCGAAAACAGATGTGCCTTGGCCACCTTTGCCGGATTTACTCACCAAGCTCTGGCGGGATGTTGCCGATTGGCCGGACCTGCCCGAAGCCTGTCTCATCAATTGGTACCGGGAAGGATCGAAAATGGGGGCGCATGTGGACCGGGACGAACTGGCCGTTAACGCACCCGTTGTCTCGGTCAGCCTCGGCGATCCCGCCATGTTTCGTATTGGCGGACCGGAGCGCGGTGGACCGACCCACGGCGTCAAGCTCATGAGCGGAGATGTCGTGGTGATGGGCGGCGCGTCGCGGCAATGCTATCACAGTGTCTCGAAAATCTATCCCGGTGAAAGCGCGCTTGTTCCCAAAGGCGGCCGTATCAACCTGACCATGCGGCGGGTTAACCCGTAAGCATTGCCGGCTTGACGCATTCATCCGAACAGCCCAAGGGCGCGCGCCATGACCTTTGACTCACCCACACTCCCTGACGCGATTGGCCTGATCGGCGTTGGTATCATCCTTGTGACCTATGCAGCCCTGACACTCGAGAAGATGGACCCCAAGGGCTGGCTCTATAGTGCAGGGAACGGAATCGGCGCGGTCTTGATCCTGATCTCGCTTTATTACAGCTTCAACCTCGCCAGTTTCGTTATAGAAATCGCATGGCTTGCGATTAGTCTTTTTGGGTTGTGGAAAGCGTGGCGACGGGACTAAAGCACTCTGCAAAGCCAAGACTGAAATTAGAAATATACCTCATGACCTCATCCCTATTCACCCCCCTCACCCTGCCCAATGGCGTCATCGTTCAGAACCGGCTTTGTAAAGCGGCTATGGAGGAAAACATGGCCGAGGCCGGGCAAGTCCCCGGGACGGCCCTCGTCAATCTTTATACGGCTTGGTCAAACGCCGCAGCGGCGAGTGATGCCGGGCCGGGCATCATTTTATCCGGCAATGTCATGGTGGATCCAACGGCTATGACGGGACCGGGCGGCGTGGTCTTGGAGGCCGGCACATTGGACGATCCCACAACACGCGAACAGTTTGGGACATGGGCCAAAGCCGGACAAGCGGGCGGGTCAAAATTCGTCATGCAAATCTCTCACCCCGGACGACAGGTCTTTGCCAATATGGGGGTTGAGCCCGTTTCGGCATCCGCCACAAAAGTCAAATTGGACGGCGCAGCCGCGAAAATGTTCACGCAGTCCCGCGCTTTGACCGAAGATGAAATCCGCGGCCTGATCCGCCGCTTCGCAGAAACCGCTCTCGCCGCACAAGCGGCCGGCTTCGATGGTGTGCAGATTCATGCCGCCCATGGCTATTTGGTTGCGCAATTCCTGTCCCCCCTAACGAATTTACGAGAGGATGATTGGGGTGGACCCTTGGAAAATCGTGCACGATTTTTGTTAGAGATCGTTCGCGCCATTCGCGACCGCGTGAATGCTGACTTTATTGTCGGCGTGAAATTAAATAGCGCGGATTTCCAGAAAGGCGGATTTGATATTGCCGATTCTGAACAAGTCGTCGATTGGCTGAACTCTGAGACTGTCGACTTTGTCGAAATCTCCGGCGGGAGCTATGAAAGCTCTGCCATGATGGGCAATTCCGAAGATGGTCGTGTCGAAAGTTCCACAGAGAAACGCGAACTGTTCTTTTTCGATTTTGCCAAGCGGATTTCAAAAACCGCAAATATGCCCTTGATGGTTACGGGCGGTGTCACAAAACGCAAAACCGCCGAAAATGCGCTGAATGAAGCTGGCGTCGATATGGTCGGGATTGGGCGGGCCTTGGCTTATAATCCAAAACTAATTGCGGATTGGCAGGCAGGTGAATCCTTGGAGATCACAATCGGTCGCGCAGACTGGAAGAATAAAGCCATGGGTTCACTCGCCGGAATGGCGATGACAAAGCAGCAGCTTTACCGACTGGGCGACGGCCTGCCGATCAAGCGCAAGCAGAGCCCATTGCTCGCCCTGATTGGTCAGCAAGTGAAAACAGGAAAACTGACAAAGCGCTACAAAGCGTGGTTAGAGGCTAAAACCGAGGCGCATTAGGCGCTTGTCTTCGAAAAACAAAGCAACGGGAAGACCAAAGCAATGGCATGGCTGGAGCCATCCAATATGGGAGACCCTGATTGTACCTAGAACTTTGTTCCACCCTTCATCTGACCCCCGCGCCAGATCATGAGCAACAGGGATGTCAGCCAGACCCCGCACGCCATATAAAATAAAAGCGGGCCATCAGACAGGATTGTTTGCCCATCTGCGCTCCACTCTGTTGGCGTGTTAATGCCGAGTGGCGTGAAGAGGTGGAAGATGATTGCGCCGCTCATGACTCCAAAGGCGATCAACGCACCCAAAAATTGGCTTCGGGCCGCATTGCGCGGTGATTTTCTCAAAGTAAAAATCAATGGCAGCACGAGGACCAATAGGCTGGAGGCCAATTCAGCCAAGCCAATGAGCCACGGTCCGGCAGGATAAAAAAGTCCAATACCCGACCAGTCTTTCAGCGTTGAGAAAATATGCTCAGGTGTCGGGTGACCCGTAAATTTAAAGCGCAAACTGTCGACAAAGATAAGTGTAATATAAAGCGCGATCGCCCAGCTGGCATATTTCATGATCTTTGACATGATCTCTCTCCCGAATTTGCGTCAGATTGTCCCAATCTCTGCAAGTAAGTCAAGGAATTCGGAACGGATTGGGCCGGCCTCCCGTTGTATTTGTGTAATTAAATAAAATTGGAGATGAATATGGCCGACTTAGGTGATTTTAAAGAAAACCCACAAAAGCATTTTTTGGAGCAGCTTTCAGATGCCCGCTGTGTGATGCTAGGCTCTCCAAATCCATCAGAGCATATGCAACCCATGTCACCGCAAATTGATGAAGACCTCATCAAAAATCATGCAGGTGTTGTTTACTTTTTCTCGGACAATACATCCGATTTGGGTCGCGCCGTCCTGACAAGTTCTGATACTGTCATGATGAATTACATGACGAAGGATTATCA
>CAYZGF010000141.1:0-477 GCA_964477595.1 uncultured Algimonas sp. | reverse complement strand
GTATTGGCCAACCCAACAAACGTTATGATGACTTATATGACAAAGGATTATCAAGCCTGTGCACGTGGACATTTGTCCGTCGCTATGGAACCCGGCCTTGTCGATCGCTTCTGGAATCCAATTGTTGCAAGTTGGTATCCGGGTGGAAAAACCGATCCAAAGCTTTTGATGCTAGAATTTGTGATGGAAGATGCGGCGCTCTGGGCCAGCTCAGGCAATCCGCTGAAATTCCTCTATGAGACGGCGAAAGCCAACCTTACGGATACAATGCCGGATGTCGGAGAACGCGCGCACATCAAAGCCGCCTAAAACAAAAACATTCTAACTAAAAAAGCTTGGCTCGCAAAAGCGAGTCAAGCTTTTTTGTGTCTTCTGAAATGGGCTTTCTCACTTTCCTTAAACTCTACCCCGAATTTACCCCATTGAATTTCAACGCCTTAGCTTCGCGCTTCCATAAAATGAAAAAGAATAATCCTC
>CAYZGF010000140.1:0-6168 GCA_964477595.1 uncultured Algimonas sp. | reverse complement strand
CGCATGAGCGTTTATAAAGAAAAAGTCTGTGTGATTACGGGCGCGGCCTCCGGCATGGGGCGCGAATTGGCCCTACAGCTTTCAGAACAAGGTGCCGTTTTAGCGATCTCTGATGTGGATGCTGATGGGTTGGAAGCCACGCGCGAAATGATTAGTGCGGGCAACCGTATTCTCGTCGATGTTTTAGATGTCTCGGACAAGCAAGCCGTGTTGGATTATCCGGCCAAGGTCGAGGCCGCTCTGGGTCCGGCGGATTATGTGTTTAATAATGCCGGGCTGACCCGTGTGGGTGAGGTGATTAATACGCCTTTGGAAAGTATGGAGAAAATCATTGATGTGAATTTTTGGGGTGTTGTCCGGATGACGAAGGGCTTCTTGCCGCAGCTGCTTAAAACCAAAGGGGCGGTGACGAATATTTCCTCTCTCTTTGGGTTGATCGCTTATAAAGGTCAGGCCCATTATTGCGCGTCGAAATTTGCGGTAAGAGGGTTCACGGAGACCCTCGCTTTGGAAATGGACGGTACCGGCGTGGGTGTGTGCTCTGTTCACCCGGGGGGCGTTCAGACAAATGTGGCGCGAAACGCGGTCGTTGATCATATGCCGGATGGGCAGACCAAATCGGAGATGGATGAACAATTTGATACGCTGGCGATCACGCCGGTTGATAAAGCCGTAAAAATTATTTTGGACGGGACAGCGAAACGCAAACGCCGGATTATAGTTGGGAAAGACGCGAAAATAGCCAGCTTTTTCCAGCGCCTTCTGCCTGTGCGCTATCAGAAAGTTTTGGCCTTTTATACGAAGGATAAACCCGCGCTTTAATTCAGGCTATGTCCTTCATGCGGACTGTCGAGCAGAAAGGTCGGCACGATAATATCAAAGCTCTCACCGGTTTCCGTGCACATGGTGTAAGAGCCCCGCATCATACCTGACGGAGCCGTGAGCGGCGCACCGGATGTATAGCGGAAAATTTCGCCGGATTTGACCAAGGGTGTTTCACCCACAACACCTGCGGCGCGGACTTCTTGGACTTGGCCGCTGCTGTCAGCGATCTGCCAAAACCGATCCGTGACGGTGAGATCTTGATCGCTCTGATTGTCAATCTCGACGGTATAGGCCCAGATGAAACGCGAGTCTCTCGGACTGGATTGTTCGGCCAGAAATTCCGGTTCGACACGCACAATGACGTCATCCGTGCGTTGCTCATAGAGAGCTGTGCCGCCCTTATCCGGCGGATGACTGTCCCTGTCTTGCTCTCTCTCGCTCACGCCCCGCTCCGTTATGCGACTTTTGAGATTAGCTGAAACTAGCAAATCCCGTGCTCTCCAACTTGACCCTGACGAAGGATTGTCGCACCCGCAAGGCTGTTGCGCAGTGAATTATGTTATTGATGACAAGAAAGTCATATACAGATTTATGCAGCGGGCCGTTGCACGGGGCGCTCTGACTGCTAGCACTTATCCCATGACACACGGAATTTTGCCACGTCAGGATATTGCCGATCTCGTCTCGAAAGGGGCGATTACGGGTTTGTCTGACGACCCGGCACATCCGCCGTCTATCCAGCCTGCGAGCTTGGATTTGTGTCTGGGCGGGATTGCCATGCGCTTGCGGGCCAGCTTCCTGCCGGGGCCCGGAATGACTGTGTCAGACGCTCTAAAATCCGTCGTGATGCACCGCGTGGATTTAACGGGAGGTGCCGTTTTAGAGACAGGCTGCGTTTACATGATCCCTCTGCGTGAAGGACTGAACTTGCCCGAAGATATTGTCGGGTTGGCCAATCCTAAGAGCTCAACGGGGCGATTGGATGTGTTCACCCGCGTAATTTGCGATGGAGGAGAACAATTTGACACGATTCCCGCGGGCTATTCCGGACCGCTATATATGGAAGTTGCGCCCCGAACTTTCCCGATCTTGGTCCGCCCGGGTGATCGATTAGGGCAGATACGGTTTCGACGGGGGACACATCATGCGTTGGAAACACAACATGTGAGTATTGATTTAGAGGGTCAAAAAGAAGGATCTATCATTGGGTATCGTGCTAAACGGCATTCTGGTCTCGTCGACTTGCGCGGTCTGAAAGCCCACGCCGCAGAGGAATATTGGGAGCCGCTTTACGCGCCGAATGGAACGCTCGTTTTGGATCCGGAAGAGTTCTACATATTGGCCAGCCGGGAGGCTGTAGAAATTCCGATTGACCAAGCGGCAGAGATGGCCCCTATCGCCCCCGAAATCGGAGAGTTTCGCGCACATTATGCGGGCTTTTTTGATCCCGGATTCGGCGCGGATGAGGCTGGCGGACGTGGTAGTCGCGCCGTATTAGAAGTCCGGGGTCGCGATGTTCCGTTTCTGCTCCGACATGGGCAGGCTGTCGCGAAACTTGTGTTTGAGCCAATGTCGGACACACCTGATACGCTGTATGGCGCACAAGGGAGCCATTACCAAAATCAAGGTTTGCGTTTGTCCAAACACTTTGCCGCGCGGGGTTAGAATTATCAAAGGTTAAAAAGCCGGAGTTTTTACTTGAGATTGCAACTGAAACCTTGCGCCTTCATCACATTTACTCATAGTCCTTGGGAATATTAAGGGAACTGCTGATAAATGAAAAAACTCATTCATGGTTTAATGAAATCCATTTGCTTACCTTTGGCAGTTGGATGTTTTTTGGCACCGTCAGCGCATGCAGCCCCGCCTGCCAAGGCGTTCGGAGAGCTGCCTCTTAGCTTTGATGCCGATATCTCACCGGATGGGGAACATATCGCCGTTATCGTAAATGTTGAGGGGACCTATTACGCGGCAACTCGCCTCACCAATGACTCGCGCTCCAAGATGGAAGTGATTTCCTTGGGGGCCGATTTGCGCCCCCGTTATATCAAATGGATCAATAACGAGCGTTTCGTTGTCTCCGTGGAAAAAAGTGATGTCTTTCGGGGGACCCCTTTCACCGTCACACATCTATACACAAAATCACTTGGCGAGAAAAAGGGTAGGTTTGTACTTAGGACAGAGATTTTTCGTCAATTTAATGACCGCGTTGTTGATTGGTTGGAAGATGATCCAGATCATATTTTAATGGCTTTCTCAAAAGCAGAATTTGAGCCTTATCCTGATATTTACCGAGTCGAAGTGGCTACGGGGAAAACGCGTCGTATTAAGCGCGGCATGACGGGGGTCGAATATTGGTATGCTGATGATACCGGGACGCCGCGCATTGGACGCGGGAAAACAGATAGTGGTCGAGAGGTCATGCGTATTCATGACGTGGAGTCCGGCGATTGGGATAGTTACGAAAAATATCCGGGCCTTACCCCTAAAACACCTATTTTTGGATTCTTGAAAGACGGGGCAGAGGTCATCATTGGCGATTACAATGGCCGCGATACTCTGGGGCTTTACATTTACGACTTCGCAAGTCGCTCTAAAACGCGGACGCTCTTTCACAATGATGAATATGATGCGTCCGGTGTCGTCGTCAGTTCTGATGGTGAGACCGTTATTGGCGCTAAATATGTCGCCGAGAAAGAAGAGACTGAGTTGCTCGGAGATTATGGCACGTCTCTTTCAAAATTGAGAAGTCAATTCAAAGGCTACTCTGTCAGCTATGTTGACCAAACCGATGACTATCAAACGATGATTGTCAGGATGTCTGCACCTTACGAGCCCGGCGGATTATACCTCTATAATCGCGGTGATTCGTTGCCTTCTATGCTACAAAATCAATATACAGGGTTAAAGTCCGAGGAGATGGGAAATGTATTTCCCGTGAAATATGATGCTCGGGATGGGCAAAAAATTCCTGCATTTGTGACGCTTCCGCCTACGATTACGGATCAAGCCGATTTGAAAAATCTGCCATTTATTGTTCTTCCCCATGGTGGGCCGTATGGGCGTGATGAGAAACGATTTGATTATTTTGCACAATTTTTCGCAACCCGTGGCTATGGCGTGATGCAAATGAATTTCCGGGGATCAGATGGTTACGGAAAAGCTTTTGAAGAGGCTGGCCGGGACAATTGGTTGGTCATGCAGGAAGATGTTGAAGACGCAACGCGCTACCTTCTCAAAAAAGGGTATGCTGATCCAAATCGCACCTGCATTGCGGGTTGGTCTTATGGCGGTTACGCCGCGCTTATGGGGGCGGCTAAAGACACGGACGGGCTCTATGATTGCGTTATCGCAATGGCGGCCCTAACTGACATTAACGATGCGAAGCGAGATCTGCGGCGCTATCGCGGCGGCAGACATGCGGCCAAAGAATTCTTTGGCGAAGCGATGAAAGACAGTGATGTCCGAAAGGCAAACTCGCCTGTACATGTTGCGGATAATATCAAAGTTCCGGTTTTCTTGGCGCATGGTGATCAAGATGAAAATGTTCAATTTGACCAATTCACAAGGATGCGGAAAGCGCTCAAAAAAGCAGGCGTTAAAACGACATCTATGGCGTTTGAAGACGAAGATCATTTTCTGTCCCGTCAGGAAAATCGTGAGGCCTTCTTTGTGGGCGTCGATAAATTCCTGACGCAGGTTAATGGTCCATCAGAATATATGAAAAATTAAATGACTGCCGGTTGTCATGTGAAAACAATGGAATAATAAAAACAGGTAATTGATTGGATATGAATAAAATTATTCGTTCAGTGCTCGCGGGGTTGGGATTGTCCCTTTTGGGTCAAATTAGTGTTATGGGTAAGGCCCACGCCGCTCCTCCAGCGAAAGCTTTTGGGGAGTTGCCGCTTATCTACGATGCTGATATTTCCCCTGATGGAAAACATTTAGCATTGGTCCTGAACTTGAACGGTGAATATTATTTCGTCTCACGAGAAGTGGGGGCACCGCCAACGGATTTGGCAGGTAACAGTCTAGGGACAGATGTTAGGCCCCACTATATAAGATGGGTTAATAATGAACGATACTTTGTTTCTTTTGGTAAGACTGAAGAAAGTAAGGATGGCATCCCATATAATGTGGGCTACATTTATTCGCGGGGCATCGATGAAAAAGAAGGTCGTATCCTAATAACGCCCAATTTTTTTAGGCAAGATAATAATACGATTGTATATTGGCTGGATGATGATGCTGATCATGTTCTCATGTCACTAACACAACGAGAAACTCGTAAAGCATCAAGTGCAAATTTCAGAACAGTCTCTAGGTATAAGTGGCCGGGTATTTACAAAGTTAATGTAAAAACAGGAAAGGCTAAGATAGCTGAAGAAAGGCAAGAATATATTACGCGTTGGTTTACTGACCCGTCCGGCAATCCTGTTATCGGCACAGGAATTGGGAATGATAGTGTGACCGACCGTATGGTCGTAAAAGATGTCGAAAGCGATCGCTGGACAACGTACCAAAATTATCCGGGACTGGAGCCAACGACACCGATTTTCTCAGTTCTTAAAGGCGGTAAAGAAGTGATTATCGGCGATTATAACGGGCGCGACACGCTTGGATTATATATCTATAATTTGGAACAAAGGAAACGTACAAAATCCTTGTTCCACAATGAAGATTATGATGCATCCGGCGTCGTTATTTCTCGTGATGGTGAAACGATAATTGGCGCCAATTATATTGCTGATCAAGAGGAGACCGAGCTTCTCGGAAAATATGGAACCCTTGTTGAGAAAATGCGTCAGAAATATCCTGGTTTTTCGGTCGATTTTGTCGATCAAACAGATAACGGAGATACAATCCTGTTTATGTTAAGCGCTCCATATGAACCGGGCGGATTATTTATGTATTCAGCCGGTGATGCCGAACCAACAATGATTGAACGGCGCTACTCAGATATAGTTTCACCTGATATGGGAAATGTTGTCTCTATCAAATATACTGCGCGGGATGGTCAAAAAATTCCGGCGTTTATTACCATGCCGCCAAGTGTTCAATCGCAAGCCGATTTTAAGGATCTGCCTTTTGTGGTCCTGCCGCATGGCGGTCCTTATGGCCGCGATGAAAAGCGGTTTGATTATTTCGCACAATTTTTCGCAACGCGTGGTTATGGCGTTATGCAAATGAACTTTCGTGGTTCGATTGGCTATGGAAAAAGCTTCGAGAATGCTGGTCGAAATAATTGGATGCTCATGCAGGAAGATGTCGAAGACGCGACACGATATCTGATTAGCAAGGGCTATTCTGATCCGAAGCGAACCTGCATCGCAGGTTGGT
>CAYZGF010000139.1:0-6189 GCA_964477595.1 uncultured Algimonas sp. | reverse complement strand
TTCAATGCCCATCAATTTCTGCGCTTGCGCTCGAAACGCATCGCCCCGAACTTCTAAATTCTTAAACTTGTCAAATCTTGCACTTGCCGGAGAGAGTAAAACGATCGGATTTTCTACGCCGGATTCCAGCGCATCTTTCGTTGCGCAAAGAAGCGCCATTTCAAGCGTCTTCTTATTCTGTGACGGGCAGTTGGCTTTTTGCAAAGTCGCGCCAAAATCCTTGGCTGCTTCGCCTATTAAATAGGCTGAGCGAACATTTTCGAACAAATCATTAAGCGGTTCGATACCGCCGTCTTTCGCAACACCGCCGGCAATCCAAAAAATATTCTTATAGCTCGCCAGTGCCTGCCGCGCCGCATCTGCATTTGTCGCCTTGCTATCATTGACAAAGCGAACGTTACGCAAAGCCCCGACAGACTCCATCCGGTGCGCCAATCCCGGGAAAGATAATATGGCATCACCAATGTCTTTCGGGTCTAAACCAAGGCTGTTGACCGCTGCATAAGCTGCCGCTGCATTCTGCCAGTTATGACGCCCCTCTAAAGCAACAGCTTTTTTCATATCGCAAATCTCGACGGATTTTTTCGACAGATTTGAGAACAGCTTCCCACCCAATACGCTAACGCCGTGACCGACAGCACGGCGCGCACTGATGGGGATGATGTTTCGCCCGTTCTTGACCTTCAACTGAGTACAAAGCGCTTTGCCGTAATCATCGTCAACGCCAATAATAACAGCATCTTCCTTTGTTTGATTTGCGAAAATAGCTTGCTTGGCGAGACCGTAATCCTCAAGAGTGCCGTGACGATCCAAATGATCCGGAGACAGGTTCAGGAAAACTGCCGCATTTGCCCGCAGTGAATAGGTCCGTTCGAGCTGATAACTCGACAATTCGATCACATAATATGTTCCGCTATGCATGCGGTCTAAATCCAATACACCGCGCCCGATATTCCCGCCGATCTGAGCGTCCTTGCCACACGCCTTTAGAATGTGACCAATGAGTGTCGTGGTCGTGGATTTTCCGTTAGTTCCGGTAATCGCAATAATTTTGGGCCGAGCGCGATCAGGCTTTGCCGCCACCTCACGCGCCAGAATTTCAATGTCGCAAATGATTGGGACACCTGCCGCTTTAGCCAGCTCTGCCGACCAGTGCGGCTTGGGCAAATGATGTGGGACACCGGGAGAAAGCACAAAATCATCAACCTTTGACCAATCGGCTTTCTCAAGATTTTTGATCGGGACTCCCTGCTGCTGCGCGGCTTCGCGAGAGGCGCGATTATCGTCCCATGCCCAAACCTCAGCGCCGCCCGCCACCAGAGACAAAGCCGCAGACACACCTGTCCGGCCAAGTCCGAAGACAGCGACAGTTTTGCCGCGGAATGTCTCTGCTTTAATCAACGCAGCTTCAACGTGGAGAGTCCGACCAACGCGAGGATAATCGCGATAATCCAGAAGCGGATTACGATGGTGGGTTCTTGCCAGCCTTTTTTCTCAAAGTGATGGTGAATGGGTGCCATGCGGAACACGCGTTTGCCCGTCAGCTTAAAAGAGGCAACTTGAACGATCACGGAGACAGCCTCCAACACGAACAACCCGCCAATGATTGCTAAAACAATCTCATGTTTAATGGCGACCGCAGTCACACCCAGCGCGCCGCCCAAAGCCAAAGATCCGGTATCGCCCATAAACACCATCGCAGGCGGTGCGTTAAACCAGAGAAACCCGAGAGACGCGCCAATAATCGCACCCAAGAAAATGGTGATCTCTCCACTGCCCGGCACATGCGGTACGCCAAGATAGCTGGAGAAAATCGCATTCCCGACAAGATAAGCAATGAAAGCCAGGCTCATACAGGCAATCATCACAGGAACGATTGCTAAGCCATCGAGCCCATCCGTAAGGTTCACCGCATTGGCCGTTCCCACAATAACCAAACAGCCAAAGGGGATAAAGAACCACCCCAAATTAATCAGAAAGTCTTTGAGCAATGGGATCGCAAGTCCGGTTGCAAAATTACCGTCTTGAGGGAAAGCCGTGGTCAAAATCCAAACCGCAATTGCTGCGATTACAAATTCCGCAAGCAAACGTAGTTTGCCGGAAAATCCTTTATGTGACTGACGGGAAACCTTCAAATAGTCATCGTAAAAACCAATCGCGCCAAAGCCGACAGTAACGAAGAATATCGTCCAAAGGAACGGACTAGTCAGGTCACCCCAAAGTAATGTTGAAATCACAACGGCCATAAGGATCATCAGACCGCCCATCGTTGGCGTCCCGGCCTTTTGGATAATGTGACTTTCCGGGCCGTCATCCCGAATAGGCTGACCTTTGCCTTGGCGAGCGCGAAGAGCATTGATCATCTTCTCTCCGAAAATGAAGAAGATGATGAGCGACGTCATCAACGCCCCGCCGACGCGAAATGTGATATAGTTAAATAGATTAAACAGCTGGAATTCATCTCCCAGTGGCGCGAGCCATTCATAGAGCATGAGAGCCCTCCCCCTTGAGTTGCGCCGCCACTTTCCCAACGCCCGATGCATTGGACCCTTTAATCAGGACAATGTCACCGTCACGGAGTTCGCCTTTCAGTTTGGTTAACAAATTATGAGGTTTAGTCGACCAGCCTGCACGCAGAGGCTGAGGCAGTGCACCCATTAGGAAGCGCATGCATTCACCCGCCATAAAAACGCGTTCAAATCCGGCCGCAACCAATGGCTCTGCAAGACCGCGATGAAGCTCTAATTCATCTGCGCCTAATTCATACATATCCCCCAAGAGAGCCAGTTTGCGTCCCAGACGCAAAGACGCAGCAGAAAAGGCCGCGCGCATAGAAGTCGGATTTGCGTTGTAACTCTCATCAATCAGCGTGATAGATTTGCCGTCGATTGAAAGGACATGAACATCACCCCTGCCCGGCGCCGGAACAATATCCGCCAAAGCTGAAGCAGCCTTCGTCAAATCCAACTCCGCCGCATAAGCAATCGCTAAACAAGCTGCGGCATTCATAAACCAATGTTCGCCCGTTACATTCAACTTCACGTCGACTGACAAATCATTGATGCGGCATGTCACATGACCACCATTTGCGCGAGGTTCGGATTTGGTGATAAAAACATCATCATCTTCTGAGTGACCAAATGTCAGCACGCGCAAATCTGCCGCGACGGCCTTTTTGCGAATGCGCGGCGTATACTTATTATCGCCGTTCAAAATTAGAATGCCGCCAGCTTCCATACCGTCGATGATCTCGGCTTTAGCGTCTGCAATTCCCTCAACATTTTCGAAATGAGCGAGGTGCGCACCGACGACATTATTGATGATGGCAATTTGCGGTTTCGCCAGTTCAGACAGGCCGGACATTTCACCCGCATGGTTCATGCCCATCTCTAAAACCGCATAGTCCACATCTGCCGGAATAGTTGCGAGCGTTATTGGCACACCGAAGTGATTATTAAATGATTTTATAGACTTATGCGATTTTCCGAAAGCAGAAAGCATAACATGCAGCGCATCTTTGACGGAGGTTTTACCAACACTCCCCGTTACGCCAATCCGTAGGGCTTTGCGGTTGTCACGAGAATAGGCGCCTAAATTTTCAAGCGCCTTTGAGCTGCTCCCAACCTCTACTGCGGGCGTATCTCCGGGGGCTGTTTCACACAACACACCACCCGCGCCTGCTGCCATAGCAGCAGGTATAAAGTCATGACCATCACGTACGTCTTTTAACGCGACAAAAAGATCGCCTTTTACCAGACTGCGCGTATCAATGGACAGGCCCGTCACCTCGAAGTCCGTTGTGACTTTACCGCCTGTTGCTTCAGCAATTTGCTTTGACGTCCAAAGGGTCACGTGAGCCACCCTTTTGCAACATTTACATCAGAAAAGGGTATAACCTGATCACCAACAATCTGACCTTGCTCATGTCCCTTACCCGCAATGACGAGGCAATCTTGCGGACCCAAGCGGCGAATACCTTCCGCAATTGCTAAAGCACGATCGCCAATTTCCGTCGCTTTAGGACAGCCTTTCAAAACAGCTTTTCGGATTAGGGCCGCGTCTTCCGTACGGGGATTATCATCCGTGACAATAACCTGATCCGCCAATTTTTCAGCGACCTGACCCATTTTTGCACGCTTGTCAGGGTCGCGATCTCCGCCACACCCAAATACAATAATGATCTCACCTGCCGTGTGAGGCCGGACAGAGCGGAGGAGCTTATCAAGACCATCTTCCGTATGCGCGAAATCGACATAGACCGGAGCCCCGTCTTTCACGCCCGCCAATTCGAGCCGTCCCGCCACGCCTTTTAGGTGCCCCAAAGCTTCAACAGCCACATCTTCAGTCACACCTGTTTTCATCGCGAGCCCCAGCGCCGCGACGGCATTTAGAACCTGGAACTCGCCGGCCAGTGGCAAATCAACTTTGTGGCGGCTTCCGTTTACGATCAATGTGAGCTTTTGACCGGACGCATGCGGCATAACTTCGTCGATCCGAATGTCTTTTCCTGTCCATCCGACCTGCAAGACATCATGACCTAGGCCGTCACAAACACTAACGAGGTGCTGCCCATATTTATCGTTCGTATTGATGACAACGGGCGCACCACGCGGTGTAAGATCGATAAATAAACGCGCCTTGGCAGTGAAGTAATCCTGCAAACTCGGATGGTAATCAAAATGATCTTGCGTCAAATTTGAAAATCCCGACGCCGTGACTTTAACCGCATCCATGCGATATTGTTTCAGACCGTGGGAGCTGGCCTCCATGGCCGCATGGGTGACACCCTGTGCCTTTAAGTCTGAAAGCGTTTTATGAAGCGCAAGCGCGTCAGGAGTTGTATGGGTCATAGGCTTGTAGCCCGAAGAGGATGTGACACCCAAGGTCCCAAAACACGCAGAATTAAATCCGGCGAAGGCCCAAATCTGACGCAGGAAATCAACTGTGGAGGATTTGCCGTTCGTCCCGGTCATCGCCACAAGAACATCCGGCTGCCCCGGATGAAGCTTCGCGGCCGCCTGCGCATAAACAAGCCTCGGCTTTGGGACAGAAATAACCGGCACGCTCGCTTCGACCCCCTCGACACTCAGAACTGCTACCGCGCCATTCTCAATAGCTTGCGGAATAAAATCGCGACCATCCATTGCCGTGCCAGGCAGGGCCGCAAAGACCATACCCGGTTTGATTTGTCGGCTATCGGCGCTCAAACCGATAACGGCAGCATCATTATCAAGACCAAACAGACTACGGAGCGTGTGATTGATCATGGCGTTACCCCACCCTCATTTTGAGCATATTGAGAGCTATCTCTTGCGCCCGGCAAAATCGGGCCAATGCGACGAATAACTTGCCCCGCAACGGGCGCGGCATTCCATCCCGCCGTCGCATATCCATATGTACCTTCAACAGCTTTCGGCTCATCCAGCGTGACAATCATGGCGTAACGCGGATTGGAATGTGGGAAGGCTGCTACAAAGCTAGTGACCAATCGCTTCTGATCATAGCCGCCCGTCGCAGAAGGCTTTTCCGCCGTCCCCGTTTTCCCCATAACGCCATAGCCCGGAATATTGGCTTTACGGCCTGTACCCTCCGTCACGACGTACCGCATCATATCCACCATATCCTGTGAAACCTCAGATCGGAAAACGCGCCGTCCGATAGCTGGCGATGCCACAGAATGCTTACGCACTGTAGGGGTCACATAGACCCCGTCATTCAACATACCGCCAATTGCTGCCGTCAGAGCAAGCGGCGTGACAGACAAACCATGCCCGTAAGAAACAGTCACCGTCGCCATTTCACCCCAGCGCTTTTGCACTTGCGGCTTCGCACTCTCGGCCAGCTCATAATCAACACGGGTTAAAAGCCCGAGACCGCGAAGATGATGTTTCTGGCGCTCTGCACCAATGCGCTGCGCAATCATTGCCGTTCCGCGGTTCGAGCTTTCACCCAATACACCCGTCATATTCAGCGGCACATCCGATGGATGATCATCGCGAATATATTTATTTAAAACCTTGTAAGGCTTCTGCACCTGAAACAACTCCGTCTGGTCGGCCACACCATCCTCTAAAGCCATCGCCATTGTCAGCGGCTTGAACACACTCCCCAAGTCATAGGTCGACATTGCGGCGTGATTAAAGAGAGTTTCAGGCGATGTTGTGTCAGGATTATTTGGATTAAAATTCG
>CAYZGF010000138.1:0-6196 GCA_964477595.1 uncultured Algimonas sp. | reverse complement strand
GATATCCGAGACGTTCCGCTTGCTTTGCGACAAACCCAATCGTCGGGAAATCCTGCTGAGATAGCAGGATGACGTCGCGCCCGTCCCGCTTTGGCAGGCTATGCAGGATTTTCGTGAGACCGCTGGATATATTCGTCTGTGGGCAGATGGTCGACGGTTTCACACCAAGCAGACGCGCAAGCCCTGCACGAAAGATATCCATATCTTCCAACCAAGAGGACCAAGTCTCGCCGGACGCCCATGGACCGAATAGACTATCCGTCAGTTCGGCGGGGCTGGCTTTAGGCAAGCAACCGACACTGTGAGAGAGAAAGTAATTTTCCGGAACGTGGAAATGTTCACGCATCTTTGGACAACTTATCGCGTTTCTTGCCGTAAGTTCCGCCCCAACGATCCGTCATCTCTGCGCGGACTTGCCAAAGCCCCGGGAAGAATTTCTGGCGTAAACCCTCATTCAGGATTTCGACGGGACGCCCTTTCAGCGAGTTAGCCGCCACACCGATTGACCGATAAATGAGCTGCATATGCGCATTACGGAATTTCTGAAATTGTTCGTCAAATTCGGCAAAAGCCTCGGCCATCATATAAGCTTCGTCATGAGAATATTCGCTGTCATAGATTTGTTCCAGCGTCCGAGTACCGCCTTCCAGATAAACCTCATGATAGGTCTGCCACAGATCTTTGGGCATTTTCAGAAGAACGCGAAAGCCCGGACTCTCCTGCCCGCTTCCATTACCGAGTTTCAGACGAATTTCTTGGTAGTCTTTAGGCGACATCGTCTCGAGCAGGACTAACTGCGCCGTCATCATCTCCTGACAAATATGCACGCGCCGGAAAAGCGTCAGCGCTTTTAAGGTGCGACCCGCCCGGATTTCATCATCAATATCCATCAATGTGGTCGCCATCAGCTTCATCCAAAGCTCTTCGATCTGGTGGACAATGATAAATTGGAGTTCATCCGGATTACACAGGTCTTCGGGCTCTTGCTGGCAGGCCAGCAAGCGTTCTGTGTTGAGATATATTTCGTAGTCGAGCTGGCCCGCGCCACGCATCATTTTTTGGTATTCAGATCGGTTCATTTTTTCGCCTTCGTCATGGAATGAGGTTTAAAGGAGAAAAAATCTATGCGTGCCCCGTCAGCCAGGATCGAAGCACATGCTGTGCAAGAGGGATGAGCAAACGCAATTTCACAACCCAGTGATGCCTGACTGCGGGCGAAGAGTAAATAAGTTTACGTGCCGGACGCAAAATTTCGTTAATATAGCGCTCTCCCTATCAACCGAGCTAAGCCTATGGTTTATAGAACACATCTATTTCAAACTATCTTACGGTTCGCTCTATGAAACCTGTCTCCAAACATCTCGGATATACGCTGCTCGCCACCGCACTCTTATTATCAGGCTGTTCCACCACAGCCCTGAACGAAACGCTTCCGACCCCGATCGCGGCAACTGCTCAAGCAACAGTCATTGGAGACAGCTATAAATCCGAGGTGGCAACACTAAAATCGGACCCGACGATCCTTGCGGCGTTTGAGACCATCAAATCGCACCGCGCGCAGAATAATCTGGACCTTATTGAACTGACAGAAATCCCGGCTCCGCCTTTTGGTGAGGCCACACGCGCGAAACGCGTGGCCGAGATGTACCGCGAGGCCGGGCTAACCGATGTCACGATCGACGCCGTCGGCAATGTTATCGGCCGACGCCCCGGGCGCACGGGCGAGAAGACCATTGCGATTGGCGCGCATATCGATACGGTCTTCCCCATTGAAACCGATGTGACCGTGAAACGAGATGGCGATACCTATATTGCGCCGGGGATCGGGGATAATTCGCGCGGCGTGGTCGTTCAACTCAGTCTCATCAAAGCGATGAAAGCCCATAATATTGAAACGGAACATGACCTTCTCTTTGTCGGCAATATTGGTGAAGAAGGACTCGGCGATCTGCGCGGGATCAAACACCTTTACCGCGACGGCGCCCCAAAAATCGATAGCTTCATCGCAATTGATGGCGGCAGTGATGACCGCCTGGTTTACGGCGGCGTTGGCTCCTATCGCTACCGCGTTACATTTAAAGGCCCCGGCGGGCATAGCTGGGGCGATTTTGGCGATGCCAACCCACATCACGCACTCGGGCGCGCCACCACACTTTTCGCGGACCGCGCAGCTATCGTCTCAAGCGAAGGCCCAAAGACCAGTTATAATATCGGACGGATTGGCGGCGGAACCTCTATCAACTCGATTCCCTTTGAAAGCTGGATGGAAGTGGATATGCGATCCGTCAATGTCGCCAAATTGGACGAGATGGACGCGGTTTTCAAACAAGCCATGCAGGATGGTCTGGCCGAAGAAAATGCGGCGCGCACGCGCGGTGAAGAGATCATGGTCGACGTCAAAAAAGTCGGTGACCGCCCTGTCGCCAATGGAGACGCAAACAGCCCTCTCGTTCAACAAGCCTTAGCCGCAATGGGCAGTTTCGACTTGGACCCCAAGCTGACAACATCGTCGACAGACGCCAACATCCCAATCTCAATGGGCCTCCCCGCCATTACGATCAGTCGCGGCGGGATTAGCAAAGGCGCACATTCTTTTGAGGAAACTTGGACAGATCAAGAGTCGCATAGAGCCATTCAAATCGCGCTCTTAATTGCGTTGGCGCAGGCGGACTATGTCTACTAACAAATTGGGTCGCGTATTATGATCATTTTTGGTGAAAGATTGAGCCGCGCAGAGCGAACGCTTTGGGCCGCTGACGAGTGCGGCGTGAAGTATGAGCACAGCGAAGACCCCGTGCATGGCGATAAGAGCGCGGCGTTGCTAGCCGTTAATCCTGATGGGGCGATCCCGACGATGGATGATGATGGATTTATCCTTTCGCAATCTTGGGCCATAAATCTTTATTTAGCCCGCAAATATGGCGGGGACCTTGCCAGCCAGACCCACGAAGAAGAAGCCAAAATCCTTCAATGGACATTTTGGGCCGGAACCGATGTTGATGGCATGATTATCAACACCATTCTAGCGACAGGTATGTTACCGCATGAACCTGCTAACCCAGACTTGATTGCAGCCAATTTTGAGAAGCTTCAAAGACCCTTAACGTCATTGGAGCACGCGCTCCAAGGTCGCGAATATTTGGCGGCTGACCGGTTTACCATTGGCGACTTAAATGCTGTCTCAATAGTGTCTTGGTTGCCGATGATCGGGTTTGATATGAGCAAGCTTCCGAACATAGCCGGTTGGGTAAAACGCTGTTCTAAAAGGCCACATTTCCCAAAGCGCGGGTAACCTGTTAAGGCCGCTAGATAAGGGGAAGATTATGACAGAACAAACGCACTACGATGCCATCATCATTGGCTCTGGCCCCGGCGGCGGTATGGTCGCAAAAGACCTAACCCAATATGGCAAAAAAGTTCTCATACTTGAACGCGGAGACTACAAACCAACCAAAGGCACATTCACGCAAATGGTCTCGCGCGGGTGGATTCCCGGCAAGCAAATGCCTGTCACGAAAAGCCTCAAACCGATCGTGCGCGGGATTACGACAGGCGGGACATCAAACCTCTATACCGCCACCGCTTATCCACCCGATTACGATCAATTGGAACGCTATGGCGTCGATATTAGGAAAGAGATTGAGGAGCTGCGCAAGGAGCTGCCGATTGCACCGCTTTCTGATCATCTCATGAGTCCTGCCGCCAGCCTGTTCATGAAAACAGCCAGCGAGATGGGCTATGATGCGTTCAAATATGATAAATATATTTATCAAGAAAACTGCCGCCAAAACTGTGACGCTTGTATGCTGGGGTGTCCGAATGATGCGAAATGGAACTCGCGTTATTTAATCGACGAGGCCGTCAAAAACGGCGCCGTGATTATTAATGGCGCGATGGTCAAGCAGGTCCTGTCCGAAGAGGATATTGCGACTGGCGTATCTTATTCCAAAGGCGGAAAGACGCATCAGGTTTATGCCCCTCGCATTGTCATGTCAGCGGGTGGGATTGGATCTCCGCTAATCTTGCGGAAGTCAGGATTTGATCATGTCGGCGAAGATGTTTGCGGCGACCCGCTCGTCGTTGTGTGCGGGAAAATTCCAGGCCTCGAAGGCACAGGGAAAGCCGTCCCGATGCAGACAGGATTTCATCTCGCCGATGAAGGGATCATGTTTTCTGATCTGCACATGCCCAAAGTTCTGAAATCGCTTTTCGATGTCCACGCCTTTAACTTTGGACAAGCCGGGGATTTCGCCAACGTGCTGCCCATTATGGTGAAAATCCGTGACGACCTTTCAGGTAAGATTGTCAATAATGGCATCGTCGACAAACCCATATCGAAATCCGACCAAGCCAAGCTTGATAAAGGCACGCAAATCGCGACTGAGATTTTGAAGAAGGCCGGCGCGACGAAAGTCTATTCAAGTCGGGTTATTGCGGCGCACCCAGGCGCAGGCATAAAGTTAGGTGAGCATTTAGATAAAAACCTCAAAACGAAGAAATTGAACAATCTCTATGTTTGCGATGCGTCAGTCTTTCCAGAGCCGTTAGGACGTCCACCATCCTTATCTATTCTCGGAATGGGCAAACGCCTCGCCAAGCATCTTGCCGCCCAGAATGATTGGGAAAGCTTGGATAGGAAGGCAGCTGAACTGGAGCCTGCTGAATAGCTTTTCAAATTCAGTCGGCATTAGGATTTTCGTGCGGTCCCCCGCCCCTTTGCTAGCGCCTTTATAATGCCACGAAACGTCCGCACTTCCTGCTCGCTCATTTGCGCACGGGTTAGCGGGGCGCGAATATTTTGTTGCATGAGATGTTTTTTCGCCGCGGGGAAAAAGAAACCTGCTTTGTCCAATTCATCTTCCAGATGGTCGAACATTCGCGTCAGCTCTTCGCGCGGGGCCACCTCGCTGCGCACATCATCGAAAATATCCGGGACATTTAATGACCCGCTCTGCGCCCAGATGAAGGCGAAGACATTGACGGCTTGAGCCAAGTTAAGCGACTGAAACGCCGGATTGACGGGATAGGTCAGAATTTTATCCGCCAGTACGACATCGGCATTTGTGAGACCCGCTTTTTCCGGTCCGAAGAGAATACCAACGCCCTGCCCGATTTTCGCGCGCATTTCTGTTCCGACGACATCCGTACCCACGACGGGAATTTCCAACTCGCGCCGACGCGCTGTCGCAGCCAAAACAAATGAAAGATCAGCAACGGCCTCCTCAACCGTCTCAAACAGCTTTGCATTTTCGATCAGCTCGACTGCTCCGGCTGCCATGGCGTCAGCCGCAGGATTGGGCCATCCGTCGCGCGGGGCGACGAGGCGCAGCTCCGTCAAACCGAAATTCAGCATGCCGCGACAAGCCGCGCCAATATTCTCACCCAGCTGTGGTCGAACTAGTATTACTGCGGGTTGTGGTGCCTCTTCGCGCTCAATCACACGCCCCAGCTGGTCTTTGACGGCTTTGCCCATGAATCGTGGCTTTCGTTCTTGCGTGTCAGGTGTTAGGTCGCGCCCAACACTTAATTCGCACGCTTAATGAGGATAACATGGCTAAAATCAAGGTCACCAACCCCGTCGTTGACATGAACGGCGATGAAATGACCCGCATCATGTGGGACATGATCAAGGACCGTTTGATCCACCCCTATCTCGACATCGACTTACTCGATTATGATTTGTCTATTCAATCCCGCGATGCGACGGATGATCAGATCACAGTCGATGCCGCCAATGCGATCAAAAAGCACAATGTCGGCATTAAATGCGCGACCATCACACCGGATGAGCAGCGGGTTGAGGAGTTTGACCTTAAGAAAATGTGGCGCTCGCCAAATGGCACCATCCGCAACATTCTCGGCGGTGTTGTCTTCCGCGAGCCGATCATCTGTAACAACGTTCCTCGCCTCGTTCCCGGTTGGACGCAGCCAATCGTCATTGGCCGTCATGCCTTTGGCGATCAATATAAAGCCACAGACTTCCTTGTCCCCGGCAAAGGCAAGCTGACAATGAGTTGGGAAGGCGAAAATGGCGAGAAAATCGAAAAAGAAGTCTTTGATTTCCCCGAAGCCGGTGTGGCCATGGGCATGTATAATCTCGACGCCTCTATCCGTGATTATGCGCGCGCTTGCTTTAACTATCGTACGCAGCGCAAAGGGCCTGTCTATCAGTCGACGAAAAACACGCTCCTCAAGA
>CAYZGF010000137.1:0-6237 GCA_964477595.1 uncultured Algimonas sp. | reverse complement strand
TATCACCGGCGGGCATATCGTTCGGTCCGATTATGGCAATAGAAGCGCCTATGGTTCCATGCTCATCGCTGCAGGGATCGGTCTCGCGGCGATTTTAGCCGGTGAAGGTGAAGCCGGTGCCTTGGTTTTGGGCGGATCGACGCAGTTTGGAGCTTTAGAGGCCCTCTCTTATTCCCGCGTAAATGAGTCAGCGGCTGACCAATATGCGGCAGAATATATGGAACGCACAGGTCAAAGTGGTCAGGGCCTAATTGAGTTTTTCGAGAAATTTCGCGCGCAGGAAGTCTTGAGCCAGGCTAGACGATATCCTTACTTCCGTGGTCATCCCCTCTCCGCCGACAGGATTGATGCTTTACGGGAGCGGGTTCGTGACTCTGATTACACAGATGTTACGGACACACCGGAAGAAATACATAAACATGCGATGATGCAGGCCAAACTTCGCGGATTCCTGAACGGCCCAGCGGAAGTTTACTCACGCTTCCCACTTTCTGATCAATCTAAACCGGCCCGATATGCCCGTGCGGTTGCCAATTTTAAGCAGGCGGACTTACGCAACGCTGTTAAAGAGATCGACAGCCTGATCGAAGAAGAACCGGAAAATCCCTATTTCCACGAGCTAAAGGCACAAATCCTTTATGAATCCGGTCAAGGCATTGACGCGATTGAGCCCTCTAAGCGTGCTTTGGAGTTGAAACCAAATGCGCCCTTACTGGAAATCGCCTTGGCTCAAGCCTTACTGCAGACGCGTGATGCGGACGATTACGCGACTGTCGTTGATCTTCTAAAATCCGCCTTGCAAACCGAGCCGTCAAATTCATATGGCTGGTATCTTTTAGCGGATGTTCATGAGCGCCAAGGCAATACGGCCCTCGCCCAATATGCAACGGCGGAACGTTTTTATGCTATCGGTGACTTACAAAGCGCCCGAAGTTTTGCGCAGCGTGCACAGGAAGAATTACCACGCAGCCTCCCACAATGGCGTCGGGCATCCGACATAATCGTTGTATCTGACACGCAGCTTGTCGGTAAAAATCGTCGCCGAGGACCAAAACCTTTCGTTAGCTTCACTTCACGTTGATATTATCCAACTAAGCTTGCCATTCGTATAAAGTGCGACAAAGCTGGGATTACAAAAATAGAGATTCACATGAGACCCTTATTACTCACGTCCATTGCGGCGATTGGCATGATGACTGCGTCCTGCGCGGAAGCAGGTCCGACGACAAATATGAGCAAGGCGGAGATAGAAACGATCGTCAAAGAATATTTGCTGGAAAACCCGGAAATCATCCGTGAGGCGATTATTAATCTGCAAGAGAAAGAAGCGCTTCAAGAGCGGGAGACGTTCAAAGAGTCCATTATCGCCGCGAGAGACGCGCTCGAAAACGACCCTCGCGACGCGACGGTTGGACCTGATGATGCAAAGGTCACAATTGTAGAGTTTTTTGATTATAATTGCGGTTTCTGCAAACGTGCGACGCCTTGGCTGGAAGATGCCATTGAAAAATATGGCGACGATATTCGGGTGGTTTTTAAAGAGCTTCCGATTCTGGATGACCGCACGAAAACATCTCGCCTAGCGGCACGCGCCGCACTGGCTGCGGATAAGCAGGGCAAATATAAGGAAATGCATTTCGCCCTAATGAATCAGAAACGTCTGAGCGGTGAAATCATTCGAGAAACAGCCGAAGAAATCGGTCTGGATATGCGCCGCTATGACGCGGACCTTGCCGACCCGTCAATTGATCAGCATATCAACGACACGCTTCAACTCGCAAACCGCCTACCCGCCTTAACAGGCACACCTTTCTTCGTCGTGGGGGATGAATATATCTCCGGCGCGGATACGGGTCGGTTGGAACAACTCGTCGAGGCCGGTTTAGAAGGCTAAGGCGCGAATATCGTGTAAGTGACATCGGCAGATAAAATGCCTGTCCCCATTGAAAAATCGTAATTGTTCCCCGTAATCGGGGAACCTCTTAGCCTATAAACACTCGCAAAACCTGTTGCCTGCTGCGCTATCGACCCAGGTATTCTCGCGGTACGACGCCCCCCATCATAGACTTTCGTCTGTCCGCCTGAAATATCGTCCAGTGAGAACCCGTTCGCATTGCTACCGATAATAATTCCATTGCCACCGATGGATGCCAATTGAGACCTTTGGCCGATAGACGGTGACGCCGGAGAAAACTCTAAGAGCTGATAGCCGATATTCTCATACCCAAGCCCGGAGAAATCGCCGTTTCTGACTAAGTTAGAGGCCTCTGCATAAATGTCGAAGGCTGTATTACTCGCCACAAAAAACCAAGCAAACCGGACTTGGGTTCCCAGCAGATCAATATCGGTTGAATTATCTATGCCGAATGCCGTGTAGCTATCATTCGCATCGAGCATCTGAAATGATGGATTATTGTCATAAACTCCGCCTGACGTTTGACCCGTAATTTGAAAGGGCCACCCACCGGATGATCCATCACTTATCGGATCGAATGGGAAGTTCACCGGCACGCCATCTTGCGCGATCACATCATTACCCGCTGTTCCTGAGGCCACATTATCCAGTAGCACGAAATCATGTACCAAAGGCGCCTCCCCATTATTCTCAATGAAGTCGCCTCCCGAAAATATAATGACGACAGCGTTGGCCCGAAAGAATGGTCGGTCAATCACGGAGGCTTCCGCCGCCATCAAAGCGAATGGAACAGTGGCACATGCCAGCAAAATTTTGTGAAAACCGCCCCACACGGTCCGTCGCTCAGCCCATCCCATGGCCAGCCCTCCCAATAATTCCCTCAATCTGACCTATCGTGGTTAATTTTCACTTATCAGTTTCATCTGTCACACGAGAACAAATCATAAACAAACTTTGACAGAGCTATCCGTTTATGAAACAGAGCGGTTATGCCTAAGCCATCCACCATCTTTGTGTGTCAATCCTGTGGGAGCGTCCACGGCAAGTGGGCCGGACGTTGCGACGCCTGCGGTGAATGGAATACGCTGGTCGAAGAAACGCAGAGCCAAACTGCCAAGCCCGCTCATAAACGCCGCAAAGGCCGGGGCATGGAATTTGTCGATCTTGGCGGCGAGTCAAAAGACGTTCCCCGCCTCAAAACCGGTATAGACGAGCTGGACCGCGTGACAGGTGGTGGTTTAGTTCCCGGCTCTGCACTGCTGGTGGGCGGAGACCCGGGTATTGGGAAATCGACATTGCTCCTGCAGGCGACAGGACAGCTTGCGGCAAAGGGATTGAAGACCGCGTATATTTCGGGTGAGGAATCTACCGGCCAAGTGCGCAGACGCGCCAAAAGGCTGGGCGTTGCAGAATATCCCGTTAGTCTTGCCTCAGAGACATCCTTGGGCCCAATCATTGACGGTTTGATGGAAACGAAGCCGGATGTGATCATCATCGACTCCATCCAAACCCTTTGGACAGATCAACTCGGTGCCGCCCCTGGTACCGTGGCTCAGGTTCGGGCGTGTGCACAGGAACTGACACGGTTTGCAAAAAAACGGGGGGCTTGCGTTATTTTAGTGGGTCACGTCACAAAAGATGGTCAGATCGCCGGCCCGCGTGTTGTTGAGCATATGGTCGATGCAGTCCTCTATTTCGAAGGGGATCGGGCGCATCAGTTCCGGATATTACGTGCGCATAAGAACCGCTTTGGCCCGACTGACGAAATCGGTGTGTTTGAAATGCGCGAGAGCGGACTGGCAGAAGTTCCTAACCCGTCCGCCCTCTTCTTGGATGGGCGTGGCGAAACCTCTTCCGGCGCCGCCGTTTTTGCGGGTTTGGAAGGGTCACGCCCCGTGCTAACGGAAATCCAAGCGCTTGTCGCACCGGCGGCCTTTGGGACGCCGCGCAGATCGGTCACGGGATGGGATAGCAGTCGCTTAGCCATGGTTCTGGCCGTGCTGGAGACACGCTGCGGAGTCAGTTTTGCCGGAAAAGATGTCTATTTAAATGTCGCAGGTGGACTACGTATCAATGAGCCCGCAGCAGATCTGGCCGTTGCCGCTGCAATAGCGTCATCGGCTTTCGATGTGCCTCTACCGTCCGATTCGGTTGTGTTCGGCGAGATCAGTTTGTCAGGTGATGTCAGACCTGTGGGTCGGGCAGATGCGAGGCTAAAAGAAGCTGCGAAGCTAGGATTTCATCGCGCCATTACCGCCAAACCGCAGAAACGCAAAGATGGACGCGACCGGAATGACAATTCCGCCCTGCCCATTATTGCAATCAAGGCTTTGCCCGACCTCATTCGCCGTGTAGAAGCCAGTACAGAAAGTGGCCTCGATCATCCAACGAGTTGGGCCGCCTAGCTGGAGACTGGCCCGCCTCATGATTGCCCAAACCCTGCAACTTATCTCTATCGGACCTTGGGACTTTAACGGCTTTGACGTTGTCGTTTTAATCATCCTGCTCATATCCATGCTCTATGCCGCCTCTCGCGGTTTCATGCGCGAAATCATTTCTATTGCGGCTCTGCTGATCGCCGCCATCGCGACCTTGTTCGTGTGGGGTCAGTTCAGATTTGCAGCTCAAGACTTTATCTCCCCCGCTTGGTTGGCTGACGGCGCGCTTTTGGTCGGCGTCTTCTTCATCGTATATCTGATTATGGTGCTCATTATGTCCAAGGTAGGCAAATCCATCGCGGGGAAAGAGCCCGGGTTCATCGACCGTATACTTGGTGCCGTCTTCGGAATTGCCCGGGGTCTTATCATTGCAGCCCTAGGTGTTTTGGTCCTGACGGCAGGCAATCGTGCCTCGGCAGAAGCACAAGAATATAAGAAAAACCTAATTGAACAGGGCATTTACGACCAAGTCCTAAGTAATATGCCCAAGTCTATTCGGGACCAAATGGAGGCTGAACCTAAACCTCTACCCGATATGTTAGCGAATTCGACTTTCTACCCGCTTCTCGCCAGCATCGGGAATGGGCTGAAAGCCCTTCCCTTTGCTAAAGCCAAAACTTATGCCGAACGCATTAAAGATGGCGATCTTCAAGGCCTCTCAGACGACATAATGGAGTCAGGACAATGAGCAATCCAAGCTGCGAGTTTGATCCGAATGATGACAAAATCCGTGAGGAATGCGGTGTCTTTGGGATTTTCGGCATTGAGAACGCTGCCTCACTAACAGCGCTCGGCCTTCATGCCTTGCAGCATCGCGGACAAGAAGCCTGCGGTATTGCCGCAACAGATGGCAAGCAATTTAGAACCGAGCGGCATCTCGGCCTTGTTGGCGACAACTTCACAGGAGACGATCCCTCTGAGCGCCTTGGCGGGCACATCTCTATTGGACATGTTCGGTACTCTACGGCCGGGCAAACCGTTCTTCGCAATGTTCAACCTCTCTTTTCAGAACTTCATACAGGCGGCTTCGCTCTCGCGCATAATGGTCACATCACCAATGCCTATACGTTAAGAGAGCGGCTGGTGAAAAAGGGAGCGATTTTTCAATCTACATCGGACACTGAAGTTGTAATTCATCTCATAGCCCGCGCAAAAGAAGGCGAGTTTATCGACCGCCTTGTTGCAGCCATACGCCAGGTTGATGGCGGATATGCTTTTGTCGGTATGACGGAAGATATGCTGATCGGCGCACGCGACAGAAACGGTATTCGTCCCCTTCTCGTGGGACGTATCGGCGACAGCTATGTGCTCGCATCTGAAACTTGCGCTTTCGATATGATTGATGCTGAATTTATCCGTGAAGTTGAACCGGGCGAAGTTGTCGTCATTAATGAAGACGGTATCCGTAGCTTCACGGCATTTCCGAATGCAGAATCCCGACCCTGTATATTTGAGTTCGTCTATTTTGCGCGTCCTGACAGTATTGTCGGCGGCAAGTCTGTTTATGAAGTCCGTAAGCGTATGGGTGAACGCCTTGCACAAGAAACGCCGGCTGATGTCGATGTGATTATCCCCGTACCGGATAGCGGCGTTCCGGCCGCTCTTGGCTTCTCGCAAGCCACTGGCATTCCATTCGAGCTCGGCATTATCCGCAACCACTATGTCGGACGGACCTTTATTCAACCAACGCAGCAAATCCGCGATATGGGTGTAAAACTTAAACACTCGGCCAATCGCGCCATGATTGAAGGTAAGAAGGTTTTGCTTGTCGATGACTCCATCGTGCGTGGTACGACATCCACCAAAATCGTTCGCATGATTAAAGCGGCGGGTGCCAAAGAGGTTCATTTCAGGTCTGCGTCACCGCCCATTAAATTCCCGGAC
>CAYZGF010000136.1:1789-6245 GCA_964477595.1 uncultured Algimonas sp. | reverse complement strand
GGGTTGTCACGGGCAAAGCGAAACGCTGGGACGTTTCATTGTCTTTGTTGGGGTTTTACGCCGCACTTGTCTTTGGTCGGGCCTTCTGGCTCGGCGACCCGCTCGCTATTCCCGTGCACCAGATGCAATCCGGTGCGCTCTTGATCTTTGCCTTCTTTATGATCTCAGACCCAAAAACGACGCCCAATTCACGCCTCGGCCGTGTCTTATTCGCGGCTTTAGTCGCGGGCGTCGGTTTCACCATACAATTCGCTTTTTACAATGCTGCGGGGATTATCTTGGCGCTGATCCTTTGCGCACCGATTGTGCCGCTGATTGACCGCATCTTCCCGTCTGGCCTCTATCAATGGCCAACCCAACTCACCCTATCATCATTCAACCGTGAAGGAGTTTCCCATGAAATACTCGACCCTGCTGAGTAGCGTTTTCGCCATAGGCCTGTTCGCCGCCGCGCCCGCCGCGCAAGCCTTTTGCGGCTTTTATGTTGCCAAAGCCGGAACGGATTTGTTCAACCAAAGCTCCAAAGTCGCATTAGTTCGTGATGGAGACCGGACCGTCATTACTATGGCGAATGATTATCAAGGTGACTTAACCGAATTTGCCATGGTCATTCCCGTGCCAACTGCGATTAAACGGGAGCAGGTGCATATTAGCGATCCAGCCCTGCTGAAGCATTTGGATGCGTACACGGCTCCGCGTTTGGTTGAATATTTTGATAATGACCCCTGCAATGATTATGACCAGATTGTTGTCACAGGAAGTCGTATTTTAAATGCTCCAGTTGCGATGGAAGCGGAGTCGGTTGAACGCGCCAAATCCCTCGGTGTAACCATTGAAGACGAATTCACCGTCGGCGAATATGACATCCAGCTCCTCTCCGCCGAACAATCAGACGGCCTCATGACCTATCTCGACGAGAACGGATATCAGGTTCCTGATGGGGCAGGGCGTATCCTTGGGAGTTATATCAAGCAGGATATGAAATTCTTTGTCGCAAAGGTGAATTTGGACGAACAAGCCCAAACCGGGAATGAATATCTCCGCCCGATTGCTGTCGCATTTGAAAGTCCAAAATTCATGCTGCCGATCAGGCTCGGGACTCTGAATGCGCGGGGTGAGCAGGACTTGTTTGTCTATGCGCTGACCCGCGAAGGGCAGGTTGAAACAACGAATTACCGTACGCAGAAGATTCCGACGGGGCAGGAACTCCCTGTCTATATCAAAGATGAATTTCCGGACTTCTATAAGAGCATGTATAAAACCGCTGCCAAGCGCGAGGGCGGGCACGGCGTGTTCATGGAATATGCCTGGGATATGGGGTGGTGCGACCCTTGTGCCGCCGACCCCTTGAGCCGAGAAGAATTACAAGAGCTTGGTGTGTTCTGGTTGCCGGATAACGGAAGACCAACGCCGCGCGGACGCCGTATGATGCCACAAGCACAAGATGTCTTCGTAACCCGTCTACACGTTCGCTATGACGCGAAAAGCTTTCCGGAAGACCTTAAATTCAAGACAACGGGTAATAAGCAGAACTTCCAAGGTCGATATGTGCTGAGGCATGCCTTCGAAGGCGAAATGAAATGTGAAGCCGCCAAAGACTACAAGAAAATGGTGAATAAGCGGAAAGATAAAGAGGTTAAAACTCTAGCTAATCTAACGGGTTGGGACCGATCTGATATCTGGAACGACATTGAGGAAGCGGGTGTCGGGATAAAGTTTGACGTCACGGAAAGCGATCACAGAGGTCCAACTTGGTGGAAGGACCTTTGGAGTGACGAAGACAATTGATTGTCAATCCATTGTCGAGGAACCGAAACGGCGCAGCCGTTTCGGAAGGGGGGAGAGATATTTTCTCCCAATGGTAGAAGGTCGCTTTCTAGGTGGCCATACTAACCGGCCGGAATAACTGCACAGGCGACTCTCGGTCCGGCTGCGCCGCTGGGCTGACTTGTGTAGTCATCGGCTCCCCCATGGATAATCAGGGCTGTACCGTCAGAGTCCATAAGTGCGGGGAGTGAGCCAGCTCGTAAATTGACCTTTTCGTTGGTCACTTCAAATTTCCCCGTGCCATCCGCAGCGATCTCGACATTCATCATATCGCCCGCATGCGGGCCGTCCTCAACTTGGCCATGGGCAACGCCCGCAGGATTATAATGCCCGCCTGCGCTCTTAAAATCCGGGCCGTCGCACCGCCCGAATTCATGGAAATGCATGGCGTGTATTCCGGGGGTCAGGCCTCTGACGTCGACGCCCACCTCAACGCCGCCGGCCGCAAGCTCTTCAATCTCCAACAGTCCAATTTCAGAGCCTTGCGCGTCGAGGATGAGAAAGCTCATTTCTTCGGCGTCGTTCCCGGCACCTTCGCAGGCCGCCAACATTATGGAAGCGCTCGTCAACATTGAAATCGCTAGAAATTTTTTCATTTTATCTCTCCTCAAAGATGGGCGTAAAAATCGGCGTCTGATTTGAATACGCATGAGCAAAGTGCTAGGTTGCGAGAGATATTTCAACCCTGCCGAATCGAGTGCTGAATGGCCGACGAGACTGATATTCCGGAAGATGAAAATGAGCGTCCCGCGCCCATACCCGAGGAGGGTGTTTCTCCCATAACCATTGAGGAGGAGATGAAGCGCTCCTATCTCGATTATGCCATGTCAGTCATCGTGTCGCGCGCCATTCCGGATGTGCGGGACGGGCTAAAGCCTGTTCATCGCCGAATCCTCTATTCAATGCATGAAAATGGTTTCACGCGGGAAAAAGCCTACCGTAAATCCGCGCGTGTCGTGGGTGATGTGATCGGTAAATATCATCCGCATGGTGACACAGCTGTGTATGATGCGCTGGTGCGTATGGCACAGGATTTCTCTATGCGTCTGCCACTGCTTGACGGGCAGGGTAACTTCGGCTCAGTCGACGGTGATCCGCCAGCCGCCATGCGATATACAGAAGTACGTATGGATCGTCCCGCGGCATCGTTATTGGCCGATATCGAAAAGAACACGGTCAACTTCCAAGACAATTATGATGCTTCTGAGCAAGAGCCTGTCGTTCTTCCAGCGCGCTATCCGAACATTCTCGTCAACGGGGCGGGTGGTATTGCCGTTGGTATGGCGACGAACATTGCGCCGCATAATCTTGGCGAAGTCATTGATGCGACTTTGGCTCTTATGGAAAATGGGCAACTCTCTGATGATGAGCTGTTAGATATCATTCCGGGGCCTGATTTCCCGACGGGCGGTCAGATTATGGGCCGCTCCGGTGCGCGCCAAGGCGTGTTAACGGGGCGCGGGTCTGTGACCGTGCGCGCTGTGACAGCCGTCGAGGAAATCCGCAAAGACCGTTTTGCAATCGTGACGACGGAATTGCCCTATCAGGTGAACAAGGCCAATTTGCAGAAGAAGATCGTCGCCCTTGTCAATGATAAGAAAATTGAAGGTGTGTCTGCCGTTCGGGATGAATCTGATCGTGTCGGCATGCGCCTGGTCGTGGAGCTGAAACGTGATGCCGTCCCTGAGGTCGTGTTGAACCAGCTCTTCCGCTACACGCCAATGCAGCAGAATTTCAGCTCCAATATGCTGGCTCTGAATGGCGGTAAGCCCGAGCAGATGAATGTTCGCGATATGCTGGAAGCCTTTTTGGGCTTTCGTGAGGAAGTCATCGCGCGACGGACGAAATTTGATCTCGGGAAAGCCCGTGACCGCGCCCATATTTTGGTGGGTCTTGCGACCGCTGTTGCCAATATTGATGAAATTATCCGCATCATACGTTCATCAGCCAATCCAAAAGAAGCACGCGAAAACTTATTGGCTCGGACTTGGCCAGCAAAAGGTATGGGGGCTTTGATCAAACTCATCGCTGATCCGCGGTCTAAATTGCTGGATGACGGAAATATACAGCTCACGGAAGAACAAGCGAAAGCCATTCTTGATCTGCGTCTCGTCAAATTGACAGCGCTCGGTATGGACGAGATCACGGATGAAGCTGAAAAGCTGGCAGCGACGATTACCGACTTGCTGGAAATTCTACGCAGTCGTGCGCGCGTTCAAGCTATTATTTCAGAAGAACTCTCTGAAATAAAAGAGAAATATGCGACGCCGCGCCGCTCTGAATTTGTCGCGGGTGGAATGGATTTCGACGATGAAGATCTGATCGCCGTTGAAGATATGGTTGTGACCGTGACCGCTGCCGGTTATGTTAAGCGTACGCCGCTGGACACATATCGGGCGCAGCGCCGCGGTGGTAAAGGCCGGTCCGGCATGTCCATGAAGGACGAGGATTATGTCACAACTGTTTTCGTCGCTACGACCCATACGCCCGTGCTGTTCTTCTCTTCAACGGGCATGGCTTATAAACTCAAGGTATGGAAACTGCCGCGAGGTGGGCCAAATACGCGCGGAAAAGCGCTCGTGAATTTGCTGCCACTGGAGCAAGGCGAGACAGTAAACTCCATCATGGC
>CAYZGF010000136.1:0-1779 GCA_964477595.1 uncultured Algimonas sp. | reverse complement strand
CCGGAGGATGAAGAGAGTTGGGCGGATCTGGATATCATGTTCGCAGCTCGTTCAGGTGGTGTTCGCCGGAACAGCCTCTCCGATTTCACCCGCGTAAACCGTAATGGTAAAATCGCGATGAAACCTGATGAGGGTGACGGCATTGTTGATGTCCGCGTTGTGACCGAGGACGATGATCTGATGCTGACAACAGCGAAAGGCAAAGCCATCCGCTTCCGTACAACGGATGTTCGTCGCTTTGTAGGACGCACCTCATCAGGCGTACGCGGGATAAAACTAGCAGATGGCGATGAAGTGATTTCCATGGCGGTTCTGCGCCACGTCGATATCGAAACCGACGAAGCACGCGCTTATATGAAACATGCCAATGCGATGCGCCGCGCACTATCCGGTGAAGATGCTGTCGATGAAGCGGATGATTTGGATGTTGAAACGTCGATTGATCCGGAACGTCTTGGGTTCTTGCAAGCGAATGAACAATTCCTTCTCACGCTCGCTGATGATGGTCTGGGCAAGCGGAGCTCGTCCTATGATTACCGTTGCATGAATCGTGGCGGGCAGGGCGTGACGGCGCAAAATTTGGATCGTGGCAAGAAGTCTGATGACGCTCAACTCGTTCGATCGATGAGCATTGAGGAAGATAATCAGCTCATGATCGTGACAGATGGCGGGCAGCTTATTCGATGCCCTGTCCGAAATATCTCTATCGTCTCGCGCAGCGCCAGAGGCGTTACGGTCATCCGCGTAAAAGACGGCGAAAAAGTCGTCAGTGTGGGTCGCATCGAAGAGACTGAGGATGACGGCGATCAAGGTGACGCGGACGCAGCCGTTGGGACACCAGCCGAAGACTAGTATCTGACTCGTAATGAAATCCTCTCTCTGTTAGCGATATTTCAGAGGGAGTTTGCTATGACGTTTCGGTTAATTTTATCAGGCTTGGTGGCTGGCGTGTTGCTGTCGGCTTGTGACAGTCCAGTTCTCGAGGACCCCGAAATCTACACCGCCGAGATCATTCGGGATGATTATGGCATTCCGCATATTTACGGCAAAACTGACGCTGATGCTGTCTATGGGATGATATATGCGCAGGCGGAGGATGATTTTCCTCGGATTGAACGCAATTATGTCTGGGCGCAGGGCCGCTTGGCGGAGGTTGAAGGTGAATCGGCCCTTTATTCAGATTTAAGGGCGCGGCTTTATATGACTCTGGATGAGGCGAAGGCGGCTTATGAGGGCGCGCCTGACTCACTGAAGGCGCTCTGTGAGGCTTGGGCAGCGGGTCTGAATGACTATCTGGCGGATCATCCCGGCGTGACCCCGAAGCTACTCACGAAATTTGAACCCTGGATGCCTATGTTCTTCTCCGAAGGCTCTATTGGCGGTGATATTGAGCAAATTCCTCTGGCCGGAATAGAAGCCTTTTATGGCGGAGACACGCCTAAAGTTCCGACTTTTATGGATGTGTTGTCCTCGCCAAGTTTCCCTAAAGTAAATTCGTCAGGGACATTTTCTCCAGAGGTCAAAATGGAAGAAGAACCAAAGGGTTCCAATGGGATAGCGCTATCTGGTGATCTTACTAAAAGCGGTAATGCGATGCTGCTTATCAACCCGCACACCAGCTTTTATTTTCGCCCAGAAATCCATGTGATCAGCGAAGAAGGGTTGAATGCTTATGGCGCGGTCACGTGGGGGCAATTCTTTGTCTATCAGGGTTTTTCAGAACATAATGGATGGATGCACACGTCGACCTATGTCGATTTTATAGACGAATTT
Organism: uncultured Algimonas sp.; assembly: GCA_964477595.1. Taxonomy (GTDB): domain Bacteria; phylum Pseudomonadota; class Alphaproteobacteria; order Caulobacterales; family Maricaulaceae; genus Litorimonas. The sequence goes on along the minus strand of CAYZGF010000136.1, from coordinate 6 downwards.
GTGGAG
>CAYZGF010000135.1:0-6287 GCA_964477595.1 uncultured Algimonas sp. | reverse complement strand
TATCCGTCAATGATTGCGACCTATATTTCAGGACTGTCAATTGAGTAGTCAGAACCTCTCAATTCTAAGGGCAGCCTGCATTGTCATCGCTGCGGACCCAAGCCATCGCATTTTTCAATAAGGTTTGATGGGGTTCGCTGTCATAGCTGTCGGTCTTATGGCCCAGAGCGGAATAGACGATTTTGCCTTGGCCCGGACATTTTGCCCAGATGATTGGATGATCTTCCGGCTCCGGTCCCATGCGCAAATCCTCAACGCCGTAAACTTTATTGACGGGGGAATAGGTGCTCTCATCCAATCCGGCGAGAACCACGACATCCCCACTTACGGGCCCGGTAAAAGTGTACCATTCATCCGTGTGAGAGAACCTCTCGCCAAGGCCCGCCATAACAGGATGTGATTGGGCCAGTGACACGACATCCGCGGTTTGGAATTGTGGATCGGCAGGGTGGCTCACAAATTCAGTGCCTAATTGCGCTTCCCACCACGGCCAATACCCGGCGAGACTGCTGTCACCCATGGCGTGTTGTGCGATTAATCCGCCGCCATTTTCAACGAAGACCTCAATGGCGGCTTGCTGGTCTTTGGTCAGAACATCGCCTGTTGCGGAATTCATGACAATGACGTCAAATTTTTCGAGATTTTTACCAGAAAAAACACGCGCATCTTCCGTGATGAAAAGGCCTGATCCATTTGTGTCCGCTTCTCGTGACCAGAAGGCTGACGCACCTGCGATCCCGCTATCGTGACGCCAATCGCGCGTTGCGGAGAAAACGAGCGTCGCACCCTCCGGCATATACTCATAGCTGCGCGGCCAGGCGAAATCGGATGAAGCGCTTTCAACCACGGCAGCATCTCCCTCAGTGGAGGCTTCAGGTGCGGGCGCACAAGCGGCAAGAAGGGCGGCGGACAAGCAAAGTGTAAGATGTTTCATACTCTATCTCTGCCAGAGATCAGGCTTTGTGACAACGCTGTCTTTTTAGGTTCAGTTTTCGCAGCGCATCTCTCTGACAGGCTGATATTTCTCAAGCCAGCCCCGACCTCTCCACACATAGTCGTGATTGGGGCGTTGCGAGCGAAGGAACGCCACCCTACATTACGGGCGACTGGAAATAGACTGAAAAATTGAAACGAGCCTCTTATGAGCGAAACTATTCACCACCGCGTTCTTATCGTTGGGTCCGGGCCTGCGGGCTATACAGCGGCTGTTTACGCCGCGCGGGCGATGTTGGAGCCCGGCATTGTCGCAGGGCCGCAACCGGGCGGTCAGTTGACGATTACAACTGATGTCGAAAACTATCCCGGCTTCCCAGAGGTTATGGGGCCGGATTTGATGGATAAGTTCAAAGAGCATGCCCTAAAATTCGGTACGGCCTTTTACGAAGACATGATCACGGATGTTGATTTTTCCAGCCGTCCTTTTGTTATGAAAAGCGAGAGCGGCAAGACCTACACAGCTGACTCAGTGATTATCGCAACCGGGGCGCAAGCCAAATGGTTGGGTTTGCCATCTGAGGATAAATTCCAAGGCTTTGGTGTCTCTGCCTGTGCGACCTGTGACGGGTTCTTTTATCGTGACCGCGAAGTCGTTGTCGTCGGTGGCGGTAACACTGCCGTTGAAGAAGCCCTCTTCCTGACGAATTTCGCATCTCGCGTCACATTGGTTCACCGTCGGGATACCTTGCGCGCTGAAAAAATTCTTCAACAACGGATGTTTGACAATCCGAAAGTAGACATTCTTTGGGATACGACATTGGAAGAAATTTTGGGTGATGACCAGCCGCTGGGTGTTACGGGCGTCCGTCTGAAAAATGTCAAAACCGGTGAAGTCTTTGACCGCGATACGCATGGTGTTTTCATTGCGATTGGACACAAGCCGTCGACGGATATTTTCAAAGGGCATGTCGCCATGAATGAAGGCGGTTACATCACAACCGCGCCTGACAGCACGGCGACCAATATTCCGGGTGTATTCGCGGCCGGTGATGTGTCTGACGAACTTTGGCGGCAGGCTGTTACGGCCGCTGGACTTGGCTGTATGGGCGCACTTGAGGCAGAGCGCTTTTTGGCAGAGCTTGATGCCGCTGAAGCGCCGCATTCTGCAGCAGCTCTGGCCGAGGTCGCCGAGTAAATGCCCCACTCCCTCGATTGGGATAAGCTAAAGACGTTTCATGCCGCAGCTCAGACAGGATCCCTGACAGCGGCAGCGGATAAACTTCGGATTTCCCAATCGGCGGTCTCGCGTCAAATCACGGCATTGGAAGACTCACTGGATATGCCGCTCTTCCACCGCCATGCGCGCGGGCTGACCCTGACAGAGCAGGGTCAAATTCTTTACAAGACGGCGGATGATGTCGCGGTGAGAATTGCGCGCGTGCAAAGCCGCATCATCGACTCACGGCAGAAACCGCAAGGTGTGCTGCGGGTCTCAACACCGATTTCGCTGGGTTCAAATTGGCTGCCGTCTGTTTTGCCGGATTTCCTAGAGGCCTACCCTGATATTGATGTGCAGCTCATTCTGGAAGATGAGGAGCATGATCTCTCCGCATTTGATGTGGACTGCTCCTTGCGGCCTTGGCCGTCGACTCAGGGTGATGTTATTGAGCGAAAATTAGGACAGATCACTCAATCTCTTTATGCAAGCCATCAATATTTGTCAGAATTTGGCGCGCCGACCTCTGCGAAGGATTTGGACAATCACAAAATTGTCGCCTTTGGAGATTTGATTCCGAAAAATCTCCATAGTGCGAATTGGGTGTTGGAAGTGGGACGTGACCCGAAAGATATGCCGCGCAAGCCGGCCCTCGTGGTCAATAATCTGCACGGAATCATGCGTGCCGCCGAAGCCGGGATCGGGATTGTTGGTATTCCGGACTATATGACGGTCCTCTCAAAACGTCTTGTACGGGTTTTACCGACCGTGCGCGGGGAACAATTTGATTTGTATTTTGTCTATCCTACGGAATTGCGCGGTTCAGTCCGAGCCAAAGTTTTCCGTGAATTTTTAACAAATGTTACAAAAGACTGGCCAAAACACTAGTTTTTATAAGTATTCTTGCATGGACATGACTTGAAAATGAATAGCTCGCCACTATATCGGCGAGTTCTATGCGTTTGTGCATAGCTCTCTTGCGTCTTCGCGGGTACCGAAGATTGTCTTTTGTTCCTATATAGATCTCACGAACGCGGCAACGTCCTCCCCTTTTGTCGCCGCGCTTCATACCGCATTCACTCTCCCCGACTGAATAGCGAAGACTACACACGGCCCCTGCTTTCATGCAGCGGGCCGTTTTTTTTGGGGCTTTATTAACCTTAGTCCTTGAAAAGACAGAAAACGCGTCGACAGCGTCATATTGGGGCCTGGGGGATTATGTATGCCGATTGATAAGGCAGAGACAGACATAGACGCTTTGGCGCGAGATGCGGAATACGCAAAAATCTTGGGCGACCATCTCGTCTCAGGTGTAAGCATCCTGGATGAGGACATGAACTATTTATTCATCTCGGATTCCGTTTACAGCAATATTGGTATTACACGGGATCAACTCGGACCGGGTGATCCGCTGTCCAAGTGCCATGACCTCATGGTCGAAAATGGCCTCTTCACGGCGGATATGTTGCAGTCTCAGAAATTATCGCCAGATGATCAGATTAAGCGCAATATGGCGGGCGAACAGGGACATTCCCGTTTGGTGACATTAGGGGATGGTTCAACACATCGATTTGTCCGCAAGGCTTTGCCCTGTGGAAAGACCGTTTCCATCGCCGATGATGTCTCTGATCTGGTCGAGAAAGATAAGCTGTTGGATAAGGCTTTGTCCTTGGGCGAGGCGGGCTATTGGTCTTTGGATATTCCAACCAAGACCTACACGATCAGCAAATCGCTATATGCCTTTTTTGGTGCGGATGTCGGTCACAAGCTTGAAAAGCACGGCATTATCTCAGTCGTACATCCGGAAGACCGGGTGAAATTCAAGACGGCATTGACGAATGCTCCGAAAACCGGAAATCGCTTCGAAGTCACTTGTCGCGCCCAAACCCATAAAGGCGGTATCCGCTGGTCGAATGTAACCGGAGAGATTATTCGGGACGCGAAAGGCAAAGCCATCCGTATGGAGGCCTTTGTCAAAGATGTGACGCGCCAACGCAGACAATCCGCGGATTTGGAAAAAGCGAAAGATGAAGCCATTGCGGCGTCACAAGCCAAGTCCGAATTTCTGGCAAATATGAGCCATGAAATCCGGACGCCGATGAACGGTATTCTAGGCATGGCAGAACTTCTCAGCAATTCCGCAATTAATGAGCGTCAGCGTGAATTTGTATCCGTCATTAACAGCTCAGCCTCTGCTTTGTTGACCATCATCAACGATATTCTGGATTTCTCCAAAATTGAAGCCGGTGCATTTGAAATGGACCCCGTGCCATTTAATCTGAAATCCTCGATCAATGATGTGACGTCACTGCTGCGTGCGAAAGCTCAGGAAAAAGATCTTGAGCTGATTATTAATTATCCGTCTGATCTGCCGAAAAATTTCATCGGTGATGCTGGACGTCTCCGCCAAGTCATCACGAATTTGGTCGGGAATGCGGTTAAATTCACGGAAACAGGACACATCACGATTGATGTCGATATTCAGCCGAGCCGGGATATGGTCGTTTGCACGGTAGATGTTAAAGATACGGGGATCGGAATTTCACCCGAAAAAATGAATCGTATCTTTGAGAAATTCACACAAGCCGATGGATCCACGACCCGCGTTTATGGCGGCACGGGTCTGGGCCTGACCATTTCCAAACATATCGTTGAAATGATGGGCGGGCGTATGCGGGTCGAATCTGAATTGGGAAGAGGGTCCAGCTTTGGTTTCCGCGTGCCTCTACCGATTGATCGCGATGCAAAAGCGGAAGCCTTTGACAGCACGCTTGTGACGGGCCGCCGTGTTTTGATTGTAGATGATATTCAAGTTAATCGCGACCTCTTCACGGAACAACTCGGCGCATGGGATATGGAGGCCGAGACCGCCGATGATGGTGTGGAAGCGCTCACAAAAATCAAGGCAGCGCAGAATGAAGGTCGCCCTTATGATCTGATCTTACTCGACTTCCTCATGCCGGGTATGAACGGTCAGGAATTTGCCAAGCTTGTCACGCAAACGGCATCGATTGATAATCCGCAAATCATCATGTTGTCCTCTTGCGATCAACCGGTCAGCACCGCCGCCTTGGGACGGATGGGCATTGATAGCTATCTGATCAAACCGGTCCGCGAGCGCCGCCTCTTTGATACAATCGTCCGCGTTTTATCCAACCCGATTGACCGTTTCTCACCTGAAATCGTGAAAAAGCCGGAGCCAAAACCCGCCCAACCGACAAAGCAGGAAATTCTCGTCGCAGAAGATTTTGCGCTTAATCAGGACGTTGTGAAATTAATGTTGGCGGATACGCCGTTCCAGCCTGTTTTTGCCAATAATGGAGAAGAGGCCGTCAATTTATACATGCAAGATCCTTCGCGTTTCCCCGTCATTTTGATGGATGTATCCATGCCCGTCATGGATGGGCATGAAGCCACACGAAAAATCCGAGCGTTCGAAACCGGGAACGCCTTAAAGCCTGTGCCCGTTATCGCCTTGACGGGACACGCGCTCAAAAATGACCGTGAGGATTGTTTAAAAGCCGGGATGGATGATTATCTCACAAAGCCGGTTAAGCAAGGCGAGTTGGTTGAGAAGCTGGAAACCTATACCGGCAAGGCCATCAATATTCTTAAAACCGCTTAGCCCCGGGATCAAATATATGCGTATTTTGTTTTCTACTTTGTGTCTCTCGGCAGGGCTGGCCGTTTCGGCGTGTTCCGGCCAATCCGCAGAGACACCTTTGAACGGCTTTCAAACCCATCTGCAAAATTTGTGCAATAAGACATTTGAGGGACGCGTGACGAGTTCTGATCCGCAAGATGAAGACTGGCGCAAAGAGGTCCTGACATTGGGTCCTGTGTCCTGCCCAAATGCCGACACGACTGTTCTGCCGCTGGCTGTGGGTACGGATAAAAGCCGGGTCTGGACCCTCACATTACAGGATGAAGGACAGGCACTCGACTTCCGCCACGCCCATACGCTCAAAGATGGCTCGCCTGATCCTGTCACGGGATATGGCGGCGTTGCGACAAATGAAAACAGCACATCCACCCGCGCTGTTTTCCCGGTAGACGCCTATTCCAAAGCGAATTTCAAAGAAAACGGCCTTGAGGCGTCTATGACAAACACATGGTCGATCACGGTGCAGCCGGG
>CAYZGF010000134.1:0-6341 GCA_964477595.1 uncultured Algimonas sp. | reverse complement strand
CTCTGAGCCTTGGAACATCATATGCTCAAAGAAATGCGCAAAGCCGGAACGACCGGGTTCTTCGCGGCCAGAGCCGACATGATATGTTACATCAACATGGACGAGGGGGTCGGATTTGTCTTCATGAAGAACAACGGTCAGGCCGTTATCGAGTTTATATTTTGTGTAAGGGATGACAACGTCATCCCCGGTACCCGGGCCAACTGACTCTACTTTTGTAATACCGGCTGGTAAGTTGATTGCGACTGCGTCAGTTGTCGGTGCGTCCTTGTCTCCGCCACATGCGGCAAGGGCCAATCCGATGGCTGCACTGGCAAGTAAGGTCTTAAATTTCATTGTCATAATTGTCCCCTGGGGCGTTTTAGTGGCACTCGATTTATCGATTAGCGGTAAACTAGCAGAGGTGTATCAAGAATACTATCCCCATCACTGCCATGGATTACGGCGTCTTTTGCCAAAACTCTTCGGTTTAGCGGGAGATGATTCCATAGCTTCGGCCATTCTCGAACGCGGGGCGCTTTCGGTGCCCAGGCGCCCACCACCATATTTTACAATGGCCGCAATACGTTTTTCAATGGGCGGATGAGTTGCGAATGCGCCCGCTAACCCGACTTTCGGATTATGCAGAGCCATCTCCCGAATTTCTTCCGGAACATTATGAAGAACGGCTTTACCGGAGATTTTTTCCAATGCGCGGATCATGGCGTCCGGGTTTTTGGTCAATTCCACCGCCCCGGCATCGGCCATATATTCCCGTTTTCGGCTCAAGGTGAAGCGGATGAGAACTGCGAAAAAATAGGTGATTGCGACGATAGCTAAGCCGAAGAATATGAGCGCGCCAGCATTTCCGCCGCCGCTGCGGCGGTGATGGTCTGTACGGCCAAGATTGGTCCGAAATAAACCGCGCACGACGCTTTCCCCCACAAAAGCAAATATGCCAACAAAGATGACCGCAATAATCATCATACGCACATCTTTATGGCGAATATGAGAGAGCTCATGGGCGATGACAGCGTTCAGCTCGTCATCATCCAAATTATCCATAAGACCGCGTGTGAGCGTAACCTGATAATTCTTATCTCGAATGCCCGATGCAAAGGCATTCATCTGAGGGGTCTCGATGACATTCAGGCGCGGCATGGTCATCCCGCGACTAATGCAGAGATTTTCCAGCATATTATAAGCGCGAGGTTCCTCGGATTGGGTGAGGGGGCGTGACTTTACGGACGCGCTAATAATGCTCTGATGGGCGAAAAAAGCGATAGCGAACCAGCCGCCCGCCAACCCAAGTGTGACAGGCACAGCGGTGGGTATTGTCTCGATGGCAGTTTGAAGCCCGTCTTCCATGCCGCCACTTGATGTGAAGCCTTGGAAGACAAGGATAAGGCCGAAGGCCATAAGCAGAAGCAATAGAGGAAACGTAATAAGCAGGAAAGTGCTGCGCAGATTATTATTCCAAATATGCGTCCTGAGGCCGTAGGCTTCGAGCATGGCAGGCGCTTTCCTGGATCAAGCCTTAATCGAAATTGACTTCCGGCGGCGTTTGCAGGGCGATGCGGCCTTCCGGCGCTTCAAAGAACTCACGCTCTTTAAACCCAAAGGGTCCTGCAATCAGAACAGCCGGGAATTGCTCGCGGCCCGTATTATATTCCTGAACAGAGTTGTTGTAGAAACGACGCGCAGCCGCGATTTTGTTTTCTACATCAGACAGCTGATCTTGAAGCTGTAGGAAGTTCGTATTGGCTTTTAACTCCGGATAAGCTTCAGCCAGCGCGAAGAGTTTACCCAAAGCTTGGGTTAGCATTCCTTCTGCGGCGGCTTGCCCTTGAACGCTTGACGCGCCCATGGCGGCAGCGCGGGCCTGAACGACCTCTTCAAACGTGTCTTTTTCGTGCTTGGCGTAACCTTTAACGGTGCTGACGAGCTGCGGGACGAGGTCTTGGCGTTGTTTCAGTTGGACTTCGATATCAGACCAAGCCTGGTTCGTTGTCTGGCGCAGCGCGACAAGTCGGTTATAAATGCCGATAATGAAAACGGCGAGTACGACAATAATGCCGAGAATGATTAAAAGCGTAGTCATGTTCATCCCCTCTGAGGTGTTATCTTCGAATTAGCGGGTAAACCCGCATGAACGCAAGGGATTCCTAGCCTTGTAGGCTTTCGGGTATGGCAGTGGCGAGTTGCGGAAAGGCTATCACGAGGCCGATAATCGCAATCTGAATGGCGATAAACGGCAGAACACCTTTATACAGCGCTGTGGTGGTGACTTCGGGCGGTGCGACTCCGCGTAAGTAAAACAGTGCAAAACCGAAAGGCGGGGTCAGGAAGCTGGTTTGTAAATTCAACGCCATGACAATACCTAGCCAGACGGGATCCATACCTGTTGCGAGTAGGGGCGGTGCGACCAAGGGGACGACAACAAAGGTGATCTCAATAAAATCGAGAAAGAAGCCGAGAATAAACATCATCACCATGACGAGAATAAAAGCGCCTGTTGGCCCGCCCGGCGCATGTTCCAACATACGCGCCACCATTTCATCGCCGCCAAATCCCCGAAAGACGAGGCTGAATATAGTTGCGCCGATGAGGATGACAAAGACCATGGCTGTGATGTGAAGGGTCGTGCGGGACACTTCGACCAAAGCGCCTGTTCGCCCTAATCGGAACGTCGCCAGCAACGCCCCAACCCCGCCGATAATCGCAAGTAGGGCGGCAAGGGTTATACTGAGTTTCTCGACACCTGACCAATCGGTTTGGGAAAGCCGTAAGTCTACCCCTGTCAGGTCTAAAGCCACAAGACCGAGAAGTCCTGCAGCAGAGAGATAAGCCGCTTTTCTGGACAGATGACCTAAGGGCGTTGTCGCTTGCGTCTTGTAGCAAGCGAGAAGGATAGCGCCCAATGCGCCTAATGCTGCGCCGCGTGTCGGTGTTGCATAACCTGAAAGAATAGAACCGAGCACAGCGATGATCAGGAATATGGGTGGCAACATAGACATGAAGCTGCGCCAGAGGAGGGCTTTTGCATCCGCACCTTCCGGCCAATCTTGGGCGGGCGCATCCGATGGTTTGATGACGGCGACGGCGAAGATATAAAGCGCATAGGCGGCGACAAGAATGAGACCCGGTAATAAAGCGCCCGCGAATAAATCTCCGACGGAGACGATTTTATCGCTGTCCAGATCATAACTACGTTGGGCTTCCTGAAATGCATTGGAAATCTGATCCGCAAGAATAACGAGGACGATAGAGGGCGGGATGATCTGACCTAATGTCCCGCTGGCCGCGATTGAGGCAGAGGCGAGCGAAGGCGCATAACCACGATTGAGCATAGTTGGCAGGGAGAGAAGGCCCATCGTTACTACCGTCGCGCCAACGATGCCTGTACTCGCCGCCAGTAATGCGCCAACGAAGATAACGGAAATGCCGAGGCCGCCGCGCATCGGGCCAAAGAGCGTCCCCATATTTTCCAGTAGATCTTCGGCGATGCGGGATTTCTCCAGCATCACCCCCATGAAGACAAAGAGCGGGACAGCGATCAAAATTTCTCTTGTGATGAGTGGATATATCCGTCCCGGCATTGAGAGGAGATAGACAGGATCAAATGTCCCCGTGAGAACGCCAATGCCAGCAAATAAGAGCGAGGTTCCCGCCAGTGTAAAGGCGACATTATAGCCCGACATCAACGCCCCGCAGACGGAGAGGAACATGAGTGCCGCGAGTATTTCTGCGCCGCTCATAACGTCTCTTCCGAACCCGTGCGGAAGAAAGGCGGGACGCCTTCCGGACGGTCAGGTCGTATTTGACCGCTGAGGCACATGGCGGCGCGAATGGCAATCGCCAGGCCTTGGGTTAGCATCGTAATCGCAAATATCGGGATAAGGGTTTTGAGGATATAGACACCGCGAATACCGTTGGCTTCGCTTGAGCCTTCACGAATGGCCCACGCAAAACTGACAAAGCTCTGCGCGTTCCAAGTCAAGAGAATACAGGCGGGGGCAAGCAGGAGATAAAAGCCGATGAGATCAACCCGCGCCTTACCAATATCTGTCATGCGGCTGTGAAAAATATCAACCCGCACATGTTGTCCCGCCAGCAATGTTGCCGCCGCGCCGAGCATGATTGTTAAAGCTTGAAAATATTTGGCTGATTCCAACCATTTCGTTGTGGTGACGCCGAAGATTGAAAGCGCGAAAACGGAAGCTGCCACAGACAAGACAAGTAAAGGCAAGAGCCATTTTGTGGCTTCGCCGAGCCGAAAAATGAAGCCGTCTATGATGGAAATCAGCGCTTCACTCACGCTTCTAATGAAGGCATTTTTAGAGAAAAGAAGGTGTATGATTGGCCATAGTAAGACTGGCAGAAACGCCCACCCAATGGCCTGTAATATTCCCCCGACCACGGCCTATCGACCCAGAGCGGCTTCACGGGCCGCGATATACCGACCCTCTGAGATTTCTGTCCAATAACGCATTTGATTGCGCGTTTTGAAATAGCTGTCCGCGATGCGGCGGGTAAGTGCGTCAGAGTTTCCAAAGTCATCCACGATCTCATCTGCGATCACACCCACGCGCTTGAGAATTTCCGTACTGAAAAATTGCGGCTCAATCCCGTATTTTGTTTTTAATTCGTCAAGGGCTTGCGCATTCTTATAAGTGTACTCACCAATCGACGCATCATTTGCCGATTTGCATGCGAAGCGGATCATGTTTTGCTCGGACGCAGAGAGGCTGTTCCATACGTCCAAATTCACACCCAATGAGAGTGACGCACCGGGCTCATGAAAGCCGGGGGCGTAATAATAGGGCGCTTCGCGGTAAAAGCCGAGCGCCAGGTCATTCCAAGGTCCGACCCATTCCGTGGCGTCGATACTTCCGGATTGCAGCGCTTGATAAATTTCGCCGCCTGGCAACGTCACGGCTGTTCCGCCGAGCTGTCGAATGACTTCGCCGCCAAGGCCGGGCATGCGCATACGAAGGCCTTTGAAATCCTCTAAGGTCTCCATTTTCTTTCGGAACCAGCCGCCGGTTTGATGACCCGTATTGCCGGCTTGGAAAGCTTTGATATTGAACTTTGCCGACAATTCGTCCCAGAGTTCTTGACCGCCGCCGAAATCACACCAGCCCATAATCTCGGCTGCCGTCATTCCCATTGGAATAGCAGTGAAGAAAGAGAAACCGCGTGATTTACCTTGCCAGTAATATTCCGCAGCATGATACATATCTGCTGCGCCTGTGCTGGCGGCGTCAAAGCATTCCGTAGCGCCGACAAGCTCTCCGGCGGCAAAGACTTTCACGTCGATCCGTCCGTCGCTCATCAGGCGCATAGCGTCTGCAAAGCGGTTCGGCATTTGACCAAGCCCCGGAAAGTCTTTCGGCCAGCTCGTCGCCATTCTAAATTCTTTGCGATTTTGCGACAGGTTCGGCGCGGCGAGCGTGTCACTGCGTTTTGGGGTAGCCGTCTTTGATTTCGGTCTTAAGGCGCCAATCACGCCCGCTCCCGTGGCAAGGGCAGCGGCGCTGACCACGATATCTCGGCGTTTTACCGTCATGACTTTGATTGACGCGGTAAGGGTTTCCACCCGGCATGGGTCAGGATTTCCGCAGGGCCAAAGCGCGCTTTATAGGCCATCTTCGGACTGTCAGGCACCCAATAGCCCAAATAAAGGTAGGGCATATCCAAAGCCCCGCATTGCTCAATATGGTTTAATACCATGAAGTTACCAAGCGAACGGTGGGACTCTTCCGGATCGAAAAAGCTATAAACCAATGACATACCGTCGGTTAGATGATCCAACAACATAGCCCCAATGAGCTTACCATCCGGCGTTCGGTATTCCGTGATTTCCGTTTCCGATGCACATTCCTCTGCCATCATTTCATAGCGTTCAAAATCCATCGTCGTCATACCGCCGCCCGCATGGCGATCATGGAGGTAGCGTTGGAGAAGGTCGAATTGCTCATCCGTTGCGGCGGCAAATTTCGTTTCGATAATGAGGTCAGCATTCCGCTTCATCGTGCGCTTGAAGGATTTGGTCGGACGGAAGCGTTCGACGTCGATACGAAGGCTTCGACACTCGCGGCAGGTCTCGCAGGCCGGGCGGTAGATCACATTTTGTGATCGACGAAATCCGGCATGGGTCAGGTAATTATTTAGGTGTGGACCATCCAAGGGATCGAGCTGAGTAAATATCTTCCGTTCCATCCGCCCGGGCAAATAGGGGCAGGGCGATGGGATCGTCAGATAAAACTGCAATTGGTTCGGATCGAACGGGTGACTCATAAGGCGGTGTTAGAGCTGGAAGAAGACGGGCGCAAGCAGCGTATATGATATCCAAAGCAACA
>CAYZGF010000133.1:0-6404 GCA_964477595.1 uncultured Algimonas sp. | reverse complement strand
CTTCCAGATCACCCGGATTAAACTTCCAGCGTTTGTCCGGATCGACCAATCGCTCGCGCAACCGCTCCCCCTGAACTTCATGCGAGATGTGTAGCATGAATTTCAGCACCGTTGTTCCGGTCTCGACCAGCAGGCGTTCGAAATCATTTATCTGGGCATAGCGCTGTTCAACAGTTTCAGGAGACGCAAAGTTTTTGACTTTGACGACAAGGACATCTTCATAATGGCTGCGGTTAAAAATGGTGATTTGTCCCTTGCCCGGCACGACCTTATGGACGCGCCAGAGATCGTCATCGGCCAGTTCTTTTTTCGTCGGCGCCTTAAAGCTGGCGACATTCACATTTAACGGCGGCGTGCGGTGGAAGATGGCAGAGGTCGTCCCGTCCTTGCCGGACGTGTCCATGCCTTGCAAAACAATCAGGAGTTTGCGGTCCGCCTCGCCGTAAAGACGATGCGACAAATCTGAAATGGCTTTGGCATTGTCTTTAATGGCGTCTTCTGCGGCGTCTTTACTATCAAAAATATCGACGCGCGTTGGGCGGTCGGATAATTTAAAATCTGCACCGGGTTCGGCCAAATAAGGTGAGGACATAAAGCTTCCTTTTAGACAGTGTCGCTCCATCCTCTATCAAGTGCGGCCCATCCGACAAAGCCCAAAAGACCTAAAGCTGTCAAAGCCAGTGGCGATGTGGATGGGATATCCACGCCCGCTAAACTCTGCCACAAATTCGGTATCTGGCTAAGCGCGAAAACTCCGCCGAGACAAGTTGCGCCTGCCAGTACAAAGACGCGCGTCGTCGTGGATTTTTCCGCCCGGGCTAATGTCGCGCTTGTAAAACCATTATCTGCGATGGGTGCGGCATAGCTGCGCAGTGCATCTTGAATGTCAAAATCATCGCTCATGCAAAACTCCTATCAGATTTCGGCACGGGTGCATATGCCGATAAAACAGCCCGCAATTTCGCCTTGCCACGACTCACATGGCTCTTAACCGTGCCGAGCGGCAGTCCTGTCGCGGTGGCCGCCTCAGCTTGGGTCAGACCGTGCAATAAACACAGCATGACAACAGCGCGGCAATCGGGCGGCAGGCTGTCCATCGCCCGTTCAATATCCAGAGCCTGACCGCTTGGCACCGCGGCCGGCTCTGGCGGGGCGGCGCCCAACGATAAACGCCGCCGTCTTTTGGCTTTACGGGCATGGTCCAGAAATTCGCGGTAAGCGATCCCGAATAACCAGCTCCGTAATTTGGTCGGATCAGAGAGTTGATCCAGGGCGCGATAAGCTTTGATAAAAGCGTCTTGCGCTAAATCATCGGCGAGGGACGCATCCGCGCAAACACGGCGCAGGAAGGCCCGAACCGCACCCTGATGGGTGCGGAGTATGGTCTCAAATGTCGGATCCCCTGCGATTTGGAACTAGCCTAGAGGCGCAGGTTCTTTGCGGCCGATAAAGACCCAAAGCCCTATATAGGCTGCCCCGATCAAGAGGGGGAACATGGCAATGCCGCTCAAGCCGCGAATGGCGTCCTCTTCACCAATAATGGCACCAAAAGCGAAGAAGGCTGCTGCGAGCGAGACCAAAACAATTCCGGTGCGCAGATCGGCATGACGGCTGCGGGGCCGGATCCCCAGCGCATGTATTGTGGCGGGCGTGATCGTTTCACCCTTTTGAGTCATGCTGTCCAAGAGCTTCATCACAGCCTTTTTGGTCTTATAACGATACGCCACAACGGCCCAAACGATGAGGGGTGCGATTGCAAATAATGCAATGGGTACAAGTGTTTCTTCCATGAGATGTCTCCTTTTTTAATCTCTATACCCCCTAGACGTCATAAGGGTCGGATTTGGATGCAAAAAGATTCAAATTTTTTGAGTCACATAAAATTTAGGAAAATTCATTTGCGCTTTTGGCTGCATCCATGCGTATTAACGGCATGAAAATTATTATCAAAACCTCACTCATCGCTCCGCTGGCCAGCCTCACACTTTGTTTCTCTGCGTGCGCTGAAGCAAATTCCGCTGACCAAACAACGCAAAGCTCTGGCGCAATTGCTGAATCCGGGAATTGGGATATCCAAGCAGACGGCTCTCATATCCGTTTCTCGGCAGAGCAAGAAGGCAAGACATTCACCGGAGAGTTTCAGGAATTTTCAGGCCTTATTCGTTTCGACCCCTCAAACCCTCAAGCCGGGTCTGTCAAAATTGAAATTCCTCTAAAAAGCGTGGACGCCGGGTCCAATGATCGAAACTCGACCTTGCCCGACAAGGTCTGGTTCTCGACAAAGAAGTTCCCGACCGCAGTCTTTACGTCCACGGATATTTCGTCCGCGGGCGACGGATATTTAGCCGAGGGGGAACTGACCTTAAAAGGGACATCTCTACCCATTGAGCTACCCTTTAATTTGGACATTGAGGGTAAAAAGGCGGTGATGACCTCAGTAATCGAAATGGACCGTACGCGTTGGGGTGTCGGCGCTGCGCCTTGGGATACGGATGAATGGGTTTCGAAAACAGTGAAATTAGACATTCAAGTCACGGCCACAGAGAGTCAATAAAGCCTCAGAGCTGGTGATAATTAACTCAGCATTGACTCTTTTCTTTTCCTGACTCTCAATAATTCTATGCGACTCTCCCGCTTATGACGTGGGATCATAAAACATATTTACGTGACCAAAGCGGACAGGTCGCAATGTTCTTTGCGTTGGCGGCATTGCCGTTGATGGCATTGACGTCTGCGGCAATTGATTATTCTCAGGTCACGAAAGAGAAGAATGCGATCACGAGCGCCTTAGATGCAGCCGTGTTGGCGGCCGCAAATAATAATGCGATTACAAATGACGAAAAAGATGAATATGCGGAAGCGCATTTCTTGGCTAACTATAACGGCGACATTGAACTCACGCTTGATCCCAGTATGGAAACCGACAGGGTCAGACTGGCTGCAACAGGGGAGTTAGATCTCTCTTTTGGACATTTGGTTGGCATCAAAAATCCTACATTATCGGAAGTCAGTGCCGCGACGATTGCAAATGAAAATACGATCTGCCTGATGGCGTTGAATGAAACAGCATCCGAATCCATTCTTTTTGAAGGTGGGATGAGCTATGCGTCTCCGACTTGTGCGGTCCAAGCTAACTCCTCGCACTCCACAGCCCTAACATCTCGCTCGGCCCAGCCACCTGTTGCGGAGTCATTTTGTACAGTTGGCGGTGCAACTGGTACATTCGAGCCTTATGTTAAAGGTGAATGTAGACCCATCCAGGACCCGTATGAAAATATTGCACTGCCGACCATTCCAAACGAGTGTACCACTCAACTCAAGGATTTGATTGAATTTAAAGAGCCGTCGGCTGAAGCAATGGAAGACTATTACAGAGATATATTTCGCCAACAGCTTTCTTCAGCATTTGCCGCCTTTGAAGAAACAGGATCTTTACGCTCTGCAGTCCAAGCTTTCTTCAGCTATGAAACTGATCCGATATATGATGCCGATTTGAACGGAACAATTGATGTTTCACGAAATAAAACAGGCAGCGACGTTAATGTGCTTCCCGGCATGTTTTGTGGCGGGCTAACTGTCGATGGCATTAATGTGGATTTCCTTCCCGGTGAATACATCATCAAAGACGGCCCGCTTAGTTTTGTTAATGGGGCAGAGGCTGTTGCCGATGATGTTACCTTTATTCTGTCAGGTTCAGGCGCCGTTTTAAACATTCAAAGCCAGTCAACTGTGAATCTGAAGGCCCGCAAAGACGGTCCCCGCAAAGGCTTGGCTGTGATGGAGGCGATCGATAACTCCGCTCCAGGCAATAGGACCGTTGAAGAACAATCAAGCCTTATTGCCGAGGGCGGCGCGCTCCAGGTTTTGGGAACTGTTTATTTGCCAAGCCAGACGCTCGAAATTTTAGGTAAAAATACATCAATCGGGTCCATGGCGCCTTCCACAAGCTTTATCGCTGATAAGCTGCATATCTCCGGCGGCTATGGCTCCAGAATGGTGATCGCAACGGATCACGCCGCAGCGGATATGCCGCCAATTTTACCCCGTGCAGAAGATGGTGCGAGGTTGATCGAATAGGCGTGTGAATTCCTGTCTTAGCTAAATGCTGAACGATCAGACGCAGACTCCATAATTTCACACATGCGCTCAACATAGTGCCGTCGCATCTCGCTTGTATTGCCATCAAAATGCATACGGACAAAAAGAAGCGCACTTGCGAATAAAATTCTTGTATCCGTCTCCGCTGTCAGTTTCGCATCCATGACGAATGACAGATTCTGCAACAGTTTAGTTTCAAAAGCTAAATATCTCGGTTTTATGGGCGAAAATGCCACCGACCACGTCAAGGCGACTTTCATGAGATCAGGCCGTTCAATGCAAAGATGTGAGAGGACGGCTGACAGGGCCCTGACAAGCTCCGGAGAGCTGAGGACTGCACCTTCAGGCAAATAATCCCGCATATCGACCAGTGTGTTTTCAATCTCGCTCAAAACCGCATCGACCAAGGCGTCGCGGGTTGGGAAATATTTAAAAACGGTGGGCGTGCTGACCTGTGCGCGGCTGGCAACATCGGCATGCACTGCGCGCTCTATGCCTGCATCCGCAAAAGCGGATATCGCATGCTCTAACAATTGCGCGCGTCGCTCGCTGGGATCTAACCGCTTACGTATCGCGCCCGAAGCCGGGTGCTCTCTTTTGATTGCCATAATGTCCCACACGCATCGCCCGCCGGGAATTGTTTAGTTCGGTCACAGAAAAAAACAAGACCGGGGATAAAAATGATAATTCTATCAATAAGCTAGGCGATAAAGCCACGCGACAAGGCCGTCCCTGGATTATGGCTTAACCCCCGGCAGACTCGCGCAATATTTCCAACTCCAGCCATTCTTCTTCCAGTGCGGCGAGAGACGTTTGCGCGGCGACAAGCGCTGTGGATTTTGCGTTAAAACGATCCGGATCTTTTGAATACAAATCCGGGTCAGCCAAGACTTTATTCAGACGTTCAATCTCAGCTTCTACGGACTCCATTTCGGCTGGCAGGGACTCCAGCCGGAATTTATGTTTATAGGAGAGCTTGTTTGAGGACGTCTTTTTTGCCGCATGCGACTCTGATGATTTCGGCTTAGACTTTGCGGCGTTCTCAGATTTACGGGCCTGAACCCCGACGCCGCGCTGTGCGACCATATCGGAATATCCGCCCGCGTAAATTTGCCATTTCCCTTGTCCTTCATAGGCCAATGTCCGTGTGACGGTCCGGTCCAGAAAATCCCGATCATGTGAGACCACAATCACAGTGCCGGCATAATCCGCGACGATTTCTTGCAGCAGGTCGAGCGTCTCCAAATCCAGATCATTTGTCGGTTCGTCCAAGACGAGTAAATTTGACGGTAGGCGCAATCCCCGCGCCAATTGCAACCTTCCCCGCTCCCCGCCGGACAAAGCATGGACAGGGGTTCGTTTTTGTTCGGGCAAGAACAAGAAGTCTTTCATATAGCCAATCACATTGCGCGGCTTATCGGCCACAATAACACTATCGCCACCGCCATCGGTCAATGCGTCTGCCAAGGTCCAATCCGGGTTTAATGTTTCACGGTTTTGGTCAATCACCAGGGGGTCGAGATTGAGACCCAGTTCAACCTTACCGCTGTCGGCTTCAAGGTCCCCCATAATCAGTTTGAGAAGCGTGGTTTTGCCCGACCCATTTGGCCCGACAACGCCAATGCGCTCGCCCCGCCCAATCCGTAATGACACCGTGTCAATCACGGTTCGACCGTCAAAGGCTTTTGAGACCTCCGTCAGCTTGGCGACTTGCTTGCCCGAACTGCGCCCTTCCGTGACGGTGACATCGGCTAGGCCCTGAACCTTTTTTGCGTTCTTCAAATCCGCGCGAAGGTTGCCCAGCTCTTTCAAGCGGCGGACATTGCGTTTGCGTCGGCCGGAGACCCCGTGGACAACCCAATGCTGTTCGCGGTGGATTTGGCGGGCGAGTTTGTGTCGGTCCAATTCTTCCTGCGCCAGAACCTCATCCCGCCAATCTTCAAAATGTCCAAAGCCTTTATCCAGCTCCCGCGTTTCGCCGCGATCCATCCAAAGTGTGCGTTGCGAGAGCGCTTCCAAAAAACGACGGTCATGGGAAATCAGGACAAGTGCCGCGCTCATGCTGCCCAACTCACCCTCCAGCCATTCAATAGCAGGCAGGTCGAGATGGTTTGTTGGCTCATCCAGCATCAGAATATCCGGTTCAGGCGCGAGCGTTCTGACAAGTGCTGCGCGGCGGCGTTCCCCACCTGACATATGGGACGGGGCTTCACGACCTGTCAGACCTAATGCGTCCAATAAATAGGGAATCCGAAATCCGTCATCCGCCCCGACAAGTCCGTCGCGGACATAGCTTTCGACATCGG